>JAMOUE010000088.1 GCA_027068235.1 Deltaproteobacteria bacterium
CCTTAAAAGATAAATTTAAATTCAAAATCCCTGCAACTCTTTTTGATACTGTTTATTCAATGCCTATATGGCAAAAGGCTCTCATTTTTATAGTATCGTGGCTCCTCCCTATTGGGCTTTTCTGGTACCTGTTTCTATCTGCTAGGATTGGGGAAATGGATTCCATATCGACCAAAATCCCTAAACTCAAACAAGAAATTGCCATTCTTGAACAAAAGAGCAAACAGATACCCAAACTTGAAAAAGAGCTCCAAGAGATGGAGGAGATCCTGAAACAAGCCATGAGGCTTCTGCCTGAAAAAGAAGATATTCCTTCAGTGTTAACCGAGATTTCCTCTCTTGGTAACGAAGCAAGATTGGAATTTCAGGCCTTTAAACCTGGTGCCGAACGCATACATGATTTCTACGCAGCCATACCTGTATCACTAGAACTTGAGGGGCCATTTCACAATACAGTGGTTTTTTTCGATAGGATAAGCAGGATGGCCCGGATTGTACACATTGAAGACGTCACTATGGGAAAGGCTAAAGAAAGTTCTCATATATGGAGCCAGGCCGTTAATAAAAATCAAAAAAGCAGTGGAAAATCTTCATCTGCATCAAAGTCCAAAGGTACTTCTAAAAACTCAAAGGGAGTTATTCAACGTGGTAGTAACTGGGTCATTCATACCAAATGCACTGCAGTCACTTATAGATTTTTAACGCCTGAGGAACAAAAAAAGATAAAAGGCAAAGGTAAAAAGAAAAAGTAATGATGCTAGGACATTGCTACACAGAAGCCAAGGTGGGGAGTTGCGGAATGGTTAAAGTCCTTTTTCCCTTATTCTTTTTAATCTTGTTTTTGATTGGCCCTATGGCTCCACAGACCTTTGCCAGTAAGAACGGTAAGGGAGTGGATAACAACCCTACGAAAAATATTTCCAACAAAATAGAAGAATATAAGAAAAGACTGGAACGGCTTTTTGAACCTGTGAAATATCGATATGTGGCGGCAGGAAAACCAGATCCTTTCAAGCCTTTTTTAAGGACAGAGATGAAGAATAGTCCTCCTAGGAAATCCAATGTTGTAGCGAAAAAAACTGAGCACTGTGAAACGCCACTAGAATGCATGGATGTTGGTCAGTTAACCCTTGTAGGGATAGTGCTTGAGCCAAACGGTAACGCCATTGCCATGGCGCAGGATGCATCTGGCATTGGTTATATCCTCAGAGTAGGAACAAAGATAGGCTTCAATAAAGGTAAAGTAGTCTCAATATTACGAGATAGGGTGATAGTAAAAGAAGAAGTAAAGGACCTTAGAGGAAAGCTAACATTTAGAGACAGGATATTATATCTCCATCCGGAGGAAGGTGATGAAGCTAGTTAAAAATAAAAATTTAGTCTTAAAAACAGCCATAGTTTTTATGGTTTTGATGGGACTTCAAATAGTAGCTCTTACAGGAAATAACGAAGTCGTATGGGCTAATAAAAACAAATCTAATGTCGACTATTGGCTAAAAGAGCTAAAGAACAGACGTACAAAACCTATAAAGGTTGCATCTGTCCAAAAGATCCAGCGGCAATCTATAGCGGCTTCTTCTTCGACTCACACACCGAAGTCCAAAGCGGTTGCCAAAAAAACCAATAGTAGCACTGTGAACAAAGGTCCAAAGAAAATCAGTGTGGATTTCTACAAGGTGGATCTTCACAATGTATTTAGACTTCTTGGCCAGGTAAGCGGAAAAAACGTAGTAGTTGACGAAGAAGTAAAGGGGACCTTGACCTTGGCCCTAGAAAATGTGCCATGGACATTTGTTCTTGAGGTCATAAAGAATTTAAAAGGCCTTGAAAGCATAGAGAAGAACAACACAATAATGATATACCCCAAAAAGAAGGCCATCGAATGGGGTGGAGATGGTACAGGTTCTATACCTAAGGGAACAGTTGAGATCTCCAAAAGCATTAAACCTGTCAAACTTCTAAACGTAAAAAACAAAAGAAAATCTGCTACCCCTTTGAAACAGATTCTAAAGGCAGAAAAACTCATAAAAAAGGCAGCAGCACAAGAAAAAAGAGGAAACATATTAGGCGCATATGAGTCCCTTAAAAAGGCCATAGAGTTGTGGCCCGACAACCAAAAACTTCTCGACAAATTAGCTGCAATTGCCCTTCAAAGAAACGACAATCTGGCTGCCTTTAACTATGCCAAAAGGGCACTCAAGCTCGCCAACAACAAGGATGCCGAAGCAGCAGCTATTGCAGCGGTAGCTCTTGCCAGGATGGACAGGCCAGATGATGCAAAAGAATACTTTGAGCTGGCCATGAACATAAAGCCCACAAAGGATACCCTTTGGAACTATGCTGTTTTTTCATTCTCTCAAGGTAATTACAGGCAGGCACTGAGATTAATAAATAGAATAGAAGCAAATTATAATATCACACCCGATATGATCATGCTAAAGGCACAATGTTATGAATATCTGTCTCGTATTCCCCAGGCCGTGGCTGAATACCGGACGCTTTTATCTTCAGGAAGTAGCGTGCCAAAGGAGATGATAAAATTTGCCCAATTAAGACTAAATGCCCTTACCGGCACTTCAGCACCTAACAAATAAAGGAGGTTTAGACATGACAGCTCCTATATCAAATAAATATGGTACAAAATTTTATATTATTTGGGGCATTGCGGCACTGCTCCTCTTATGCAGTTGTGCCCAACACAATGTAAATAGTGCGGCAACAAGTCAACTCAAAGAGGAAAAGCTACCACTTAAATCAGAAAAGGTTAAACCTCCTGCACAACGTATTGTTAGGCAGCAGTCTCAACAGGTTGCCCTGAGGCCCACAAAATTTAAGCCAACAATACAGTGGAAACCATCTTATAGCCTTTCAGAAGTACACGTAAACTCCCAGGATGCCACGTTGCCGGAGATGTTGGTTGGTGCCGATATTAATTCAAAAAATGGACGTGTACCCTTGCATCAGGTCATAAAGTCACTTGCCGATCTCAAGGGGATGAATGTGAGCTGGTCAAGTGATGTTGACCAGGATGTGTTAGTTAGTGTGAATATAAAGGCAGAGGCCAACTTTTGGGAGGCTCTTAGTGCCCTACTTAGGCAAGTCGATTACTTTTACGAGTTTAAAAATGGTACAATAGTAGTCAAGTACAAAGACACCAAGCGCTTTCATGTAACATGTCCATTTCTTACTGGTAGTTATAGAACCTCGGTTGGAGGAGACTTTCTTGGAAATGCAGGAGAGGTCGACACTGGTCTTCGTGGTGAACTTGGTGTAGAGCACACTGATGAAGACATCGATATATGGAAAACCATAGAAGAAAACCTTGGAAAGATCCTCAACCTGGCCACTTTGAATGTACCAGAAACTACAGGAGACGCAATTGACCAGGAAAGGATAGAAAATCTTTGCAGAACCAGGTTCCCTAACAATCCTGCACAGCAGGCCCTTTGCATAAGGCAAGAGCAGGCACGGCAGGAACTTGAAAGATCTGGGAGAAACGGCCAACATCCAGATAATTCTCAAATTGTGCAGGGCACTGGGGAAGGAACAAGAAAAGGATTCTATTTCACAATAGATAAGCCACTTGGAATAGTTACAGTCACAGCTCCAAGATCAATTCTCGAAAAAGTTGAAGATTATCTTGATCACCTCCATGAGATGCTTTCAAAACAGGTGGTTATAGAGGCCAAAATCATTGAAGTAGACCTTAATGATTCCAACACAAAGGGAGTAGACTGGAGTGGCCTTCTCAAAGACTCTGCATTCAACTTCACCACGACCTTTGGCAAAAACGGGCAGATCTATCCTAAAGATGGAATCAAGTTTCTCGAAAGTGTCACAATGACAAGGGAACCGTTTGACTTAATTCTAAACTTCTTGGATGAGTTTGGAACGGTAAAGGTGCTCTCCAATCCCAAGCTGTCTTTATTAAACGGTCAGCCAGCAATGATTACTGGTGGAAAAACAACAAGATACATTGACAAAGTTACAACAGTAGTAAATGACACCGGTACAGGAGCAACAACCTCTTATACAATAGAAACTAGGGACATACTGTCTGGTATCGGACTTGGCGTCATTGCCAATATAGAGTCTGATGACGAAATCGTCCTACAACTTACTCCTGTTAACAGCCGCCTTGCCAAAATCACTCCAAGGCAATTTGGTTCCTTCATGACTGGTTATGCAGAAGTTGATCTTCCTGAGGTTAATCTTAGAGAAATGACCACTATGGCCAGGGTAAAGAGTGGACATCTTTTGGTCATAGGAGGAATAATTGATGATATGGAAGGAGTAGAAGGCAATAAGGTTCCTTTCTTAGGTGATTTACCTCTGGTGGGCTGGGCCTTTAAAAGTGAACGCAAATATAAGCAAAAAAGAGAGTTGGTCATCCTATTAAGGCCACAGATAGTTGAAATGTAAAAAGAAAGAATTCTACCAAAGGAATCTTGATCGTTAAAAGATAATCCTCCTAGTTGAGCTTGTAGCGCAGACTAAATAAGTATCATGTCTGCGCTACATAATCTCAAGTACAGCTATAGTCTCTATATGAAAGGTCTGAGGAAACATATCTATTGGCTGCAGCAGCTTTAATCTGTAACCCTTTTCCTTCAATATCACCACATCACGTGCCAATGTCATGGGATCACACGAAACGTAAACAATAGATCTTGGCATGAGGGTATCAATCTGTGTGCAAAGCTCCTTTGCACCTGTCCTTGGAGGATCAAGCAAAACTGTTTCACACTGTTTAAACCTGGATAGTTCTAGACGTTTGTCAAATAAATTCATTTGCAAAAAGGTATTTTTCTTGGCACAGTCATTTAGTATGGCATTTTCCTTGGCTTGAAATATCGCCTGTTTATCAAGCTCTATGCCAGTTACCGTTAAGCCTAGACGAGCTAGAGGTATTGAGAAATTGCCAGAACCACAAAAAAACTCTACAACCTCTGTTGCCCCACCCTTTTCCACAAGGGAGACAACTTCCTCAACAAGGATGCGATTCTGCTGGATATTACCCTGAAAGAATGTTGAAGGATGGCAAAATAGGCCCTTTGGGGCTAGATCCTTTTCTTTGAAGAAGCAGATTTTACTAGTCTGCCAAAAAAGATGCACACGTTTTCCATTGGAAGATGAATGTACGGCTAGAGATCTACAAAACCTGTCCCAAAAGAGCGACTTTTCCCCTTCTGCCCTTTTCAAAAGAAAGGTTGCAAAAAGATTATTTTTTAGATCACACTCGATTACTATCCCTTTGATATTGGAAATATTGGAGTAACTACCCTCAAATGCATGGATTCCATTTCTCAGTCTCTTAAGAAAACTATTTAGCTCATCCACTAGCACGGGACATGACTCAACAGGCTCAATACGCCTTGTGCCTTCCCTGTAAAATCCAATAGCTAGCTTTTTTTCAGATTTAGATTGTTTGATAAAAAGACGTGCTCTTGCCCTATAGCCTAACGACCTGTATGAAGGGATGATTTCTCTGATACAGCCTTTTGGATCAAGTAGTCTTTCAAATATAGAAAGGATGATCTCCTGCTTAAATTTTATCTGTTCATTATAGGGAATATGTTGGAAATGACAGCCACCACAAAGACCAAATAGTGAACAAGATGGGCTCACCCTTACAGAGCTAGAATATACAAGCTCTATAGGTCTGGCAGTAGCCCATCTTTTCTTTTCTTGAACTATTTCGACAAGGAGTTTTTCACCAGGAAGACAGTAGGGTACGAAGACGGCCTTACCATCTATTCGACCAAGGCCTTTTCCTCCATAGACAAGCTTTTCTATGGAAACTAATGGCCTAGCTGTCCCGAAATCTCGTCTAGTGCTTTTTGGAAGTCTTGATCTTGAGCGATTCGTTTAAGCTCTACCTCTTCAAAGGCTATTTCTTCTGTATCTTGAATTGGGCCTTCATCTACCAAATCAGACACATCAATATCAGCCAGTTGCTCGGAAGGTTCTATTTGGCTTTCTGCAAATTCTATAGGCTCTTCTATTTCTACAGGTTCTTCCATAGGAATTTCAGGAACTTCTGTTGGAGACTCTGTTTCTGGAACCTGCTCTTCTTTAATATCCTCAATTTCATTGCCAAGCTTGAACCAGTTAACAGACTCGATATCAGCGACAAACATTCCTAAAAGTCTCTTTTCATCTTCCATAGACTTACCGCACCTGCCACATGTGTCAAGGTAGTCAAAACTTATCCAGCCACACTTTTTGCATCTCATTACTCTTTGCTCCTCTTTATTAAGTTAAGTATGCTTTTTATTAGGACCAAAACACAACATATATTTGAAAAGACTTGAACAATAGATTATTGTTTTGAAAAATTTTTTGGACAAACCCATGGAGATACTGAAAAAATTTTTCTTTCTTTTTGTTGTTATCGGCACTTTTTCCTTTTGCCTTACTTCATGCGCCAATAAACAGTATCATTTAGCAGTAGATGCATCTATTATTAGCAAGGGGCAGACCAAGACCCATGTTATGGATTTGGTTGGCAAACCTGATTATATTACTAAGACAGAGAAGGGTGTTGAGCAGTGGTATTATTACAATGATATCACACCATTTTATAAAAAAATCCCATTAATTGGGGGGCTCTTTGGCAAAAGAGAGCTGGAGGTAATACAAGTTACCTTTTACATGGATAAGGTATCAAAGGTCGTCTATTATGTTACCGAAAAATGACCACTTCCGCATAGCAAGAGAGCGGATGGTTGAAAAACAAATAGCTGCTAGAGGCATCCATGACAAACGGGTGCTTGAGGCTATGAAAAAGGTTCCAAGGCACCTTTTTGTGGATGAGGCCTTAAGGGATCAAGCCTATGGAGATTTTCCACTTCCTATTGGCCACGGACAGACCATCTCTCAGCCATATATAGTTGCACGAATGACAGAAGAATTGGGACTTCGTGGAGATGAAAAGGTCCTTGAAGTTGGTACAGGCTCTGGCTATCAGACAGCAATTCTTGCAGAATTAGCCAGGCAAGTCTTTAGCATAGAGCGCATTCCCAGTCTTTTGCAAAGAGCAAGACAGATACTTGACAAACTGGGTTATCACAATGTGATGATTAAATTAGATGACGGAACATGGGGTTGGAAAGAACATGCGCCCTATGATGCCATTTTGGTTACAGCAGGAAGCCCAGTAATTCCAACTCCCCTTTTGGACCAATTAAAAGATCCAGGAGTCATGGTTGTTCCAGTTGGAGACGAATACTCGCAAACCCTTACTAAGATCACGAAAAAGAATGGCAAGGTGGATACCGATTACTTAGAGGGAGTTCGTTTTGTAAAACTCATTGGAGATCATGGATGGCGGGCTTAGATAGCGTTGTATCGTTTTTTCCTTCTTTATTAAAAAAAACCTACGATACCATACTCGGCTGGGCAGCCCATAAGAACGCCATCTTCTTCTTATTTTTTTTGGCCTTGGCCGAGGCCTCCTTTTTCCCCATCCCACCAGATGTGATGCTTATAGCCATGGGGCTGGCTGTGCCTCAAAAGTCATTCCGATGGGCAACAGTGTGTCTGGCTGGATCTGTCATTGGAGGAATAATTGGATATGGACTTGGTTACTACTTCATGGAATTAGTTGGAGACAGGATACTTGAATTCTACCATCTTACAGACAAATATGACCAAGTAAGACAACTCTATCGACAGTATGAGGCCTGGGCAGTAGCAGCAGGGGGCTTCACTCCTCTTCCTTACAAGCTTTTTACAATTACAGCAGGTGCCTTTAGGATAGATTTTCTGGTCTTTGTGGTGGCATCTATCATTTCTAGAGCCATGCGTTTTTACCTGGTTTCTGCCACCATCTATTTCTTTGGACCAAAGGTTCGCTATTTCCTTGAAAATTATTTTAATCTATTTACCATTTTATTTACTATACTGCTTATTGGAGGGTATTTTTTACTAAAATGGCTTTTTTAGGTAGGCGGATAGGGATAATAGGAGCAGGTCTTTGCGATGAAGAGACTTATGAGCTTTCCAGGGAGACAGGTAGGCTGGTAACTGAAAGAGGCGGTATTGTCCTTTGCGGTGGTCTGGGTGGTGTTATGGAAGGAGCTTGCCGTGGGGCTGTAGAGGCTGGAGGCCTAACTATTGGCATTCTTCCAGGTTTTAAGGCATCAGATGCCAACCCTTATATAAAAATTCCGATAGTTACTGGATTGAGCCACGCAAGAAATGTTGTATTGGTGCGCTCATGTCAAGCCCTTATCTCCATCTCTGGTTCTCATGGAACCTTGTCTGAAATCGCTTTAGCTCTCAAGATGTGGAAACCTGTCGTTGGTCTTAGAACGTGGGAAAATCTAAAGGATGTTCACTATGTAAATAGCCCTGAGGAGGCAGTTGAAAAGGCTTTTGAGTTACTTGATTAGGTTAGATATGGAAGCATTTGAAAAACTAAAGCCTTATTTAAAAGAAATTTTTCTTAGTCTGTTGTTGTTATTGTGCATGGGTGGTGTAATAGCTGTTTTATTTAAAAGCACCACTTTAAGTCTCCAAATCGAGGCCTTTGACGCAGCAAAGGCTGCAAGAAGAGATTTTATTGAGCTTCTGCGCTCTATAGCAGGTCTTATCAAAACTTCATCTGCGGTTATACTTCTACTTTCTGCAACCTTAAGCTTTGTTCTTTATTATTTCATTCAACGTCAAAGGCGTCTTGCTAGGGCAGCAGCCATAATAAAGCGTAGTCAAAACCGATATCGATTTTTCACTGAGGCACCTCCATCAATAGGAATTGTACGTTTCGATCTAATCGAGCTGAACATCCTTGATGCCAATAGGGCAGCCCTTTTACTTTTCACACGACCAAGAAGTGAAATGGTGGGCAAACACCTTATGTCCCTTCTCCCTGAATCAGAACAACCAAAGATGAAACAGGCTATAGATAAGCTGAGGGATGGGCAGCAAAATTTGGAAGTTACAGTAAAAATATTTGATCAGTTGGGAAGAGAACGGTTCGTCTCATGGCATATCACAAGTCTAAAAAACCCTGACTCTGAACCAGAGGCCATCTCAGTAGTTTTAGATGTTACTGACAAGATGGAAGCAGAAAGGGAAAGGATAGAAAAAGAAAGGCTTGCAGGCGTGCTAGAAATGGCTGGAGCTACTGCCCATGAATTAAATCAGCCTTTGCAGGTAATTTCTGGAATCGCCTGGATGATGCTTTCAAAGCTCAATAAAGACGATCCCAATTACAAAAATGCCGAAAAGATATATGCTGAAGTGGAACGTATGGCCAATATTGCCGGCAAGATCTCTTCGATAAGTTCTTATGAGGTAAAAAATTACGTGGGTGAGACTAGAATCATTGATATTGAAAAGGCGGCATCTCCCAAAAAATCTCAACATAAATCAGGCATCAAGAGCAATAGTGCAAACTCGCGCTAAAAATAGCGATAATCTTGTACTATATCATAAAAAGCTAACTTGATGCCCTTTATCATCCAGACATTAGCGTCACAAGATTTTTCTTGAAAAAATTCCTGGCGTGACTATCCTTTTTGTCTGGCGTTGCTGCAATTTGGTTGCAATAACAATTAGCTTTCGCAGGCAGGAGGGTTTCAATCTTGTATCTCCCACACATAAGAGGGTGTCTTCTTAATTCTCTAAACAAAATCATTCTATTTTTTATCGTAAATCTTGTTCTGTTGTTGGGAACTGTCACAGCCTGCCTTGCCTCTAAAAACCCAGAGGTTGTGGTAAGCATTCTTCCACAAAAATTTTTTGTCGAGCAGATAAGCGGAGACCTGATAAACGTCACTGTGATGGTTCCACCAGGTGCAAATCCAGCTACCTATGAGCCTAAGCCTAGACAAATGACAAGGCTGTCAAGGGCAAGTCTATATTTCGCAATTGGAGTACCCTTTGAAAGGGCCTGGCTAAAGCGTTTCAAGTCTGCAAACCCAAACCTTATAATTGTTGAGACATGGAGAGGAATAGAGCGCTATCCAATTACGTATTCTAGACATCTATCTCATAAGACCAGAAAGGCCGTCTCTTTGGACCCGCATATATGGCTATCTCCACCGCTTGTTCTCATACAGGCCAGAAACATCTTGACTGCACTTTGTGCCAAATACCCTAAGTGGTCAGAAACATTCAAAACAAATTTTTCATCCTTTGCCAAAAGGATCATACAGGTTGACCTTTCTATCATGAAGATACTTGGAACCGAACACTCTGTAAGCCCCAGACCATTTGTGGCCTTCCATCCATCTTGGGGATACTTTGCCAGGGCATATAACCTGCGTCAGATAGCCATAGAACAAGAAGGGAAGGAACCAAAGCCGTCCCAGCTATTAAAACTTATAAAAGATATAAAGGCCTTGGCCGTAAAGGTGATATTGATTCAGCCACAGTTTTCACAAAAAAGTGCCAAAATCATAGCAGAGGCAACTGGAGCAAGGCTTGTGGAGGCAGACCCCCTTGCCTTGGAATGGGATGAAAACCTCTTAAATGTGGCAAAGGGCATCAAGGAAGGCTGGAGATGAGAGAGCATCTGCCAGATGAAAAAAGTGGCGAACCTGTCATACAACTAAAAAATGTGCAATTTTCCTTTGACAAGGTCCTGGTTCTAAAGGATGTGAATCTAGTCATAAACCGTGGAGACTTTGTAGCCATAATCGGACCAAACGGCGGTGGGAAAACCACATTAATAAAGATTATGCTTGGCCTTTTGAAGCCCGATGCAGGCACGGTTCTTCTTTTGGGCAAGCCTCCAGTTAAATCGTGCAGGCAGGCAGGCTACATGCCTCAATATGCAACAGGAGAAAAAGATTTTCCAATTAAAGTAATAGACGTTGTTTTACTTGGCCTTTTGGGCACAACAGGGTGGAGGCCGTTTTTTTCGGCATCTGAAAGACAAAAGGCAGAAAAATGCCTAGATATGGTGGGAATGTTACCACTTAGTATGAAAAAGGTAGGAGAATTATCTGGCGGCCAACTACAGCGCACCCTTTTGGCCAGGGCCCTTGTGAGCGAACCAGAGATTCTATTTCTTGACGAGCCAATGGCCAACATAGATGTTGGCGGCCAGACCATGTTGTTTGATCTTCTTGCAAAGCTAAATGAAGAGATGACCATCGTCTTTGTCACCCATGATGTTGGTCTTCTTTCCCGCCATGTCAAATCGGTAGTATGTGTTAACCAAAAGGTCTTTTTTCATCCGGCTGCAGAGATTACCCCAGATATGGCCTACATGCTCATGGGAGAAAAATGCTCAATGGATCTCATTGCCCACGGCGTACCTCATAGGGTTCTTGGCCATCATAACCATCATGATCACAATGATAATGATTCTTTAAAACAGCAAGATAAGGGCAGATAGGATGTTTGAGCTTCTACAGCTTCCTTTTATGCAAAATGCTCTCTTTGCAGGAGTGCTCGCAGCAGTTGCCTGCGGAGTTATAGGCAGCCTTGTTGTGGTGAACAGGTCTGTATTCATGGCAGGAGGTATTGCACATGCTGCCTACGGAGGTGTTGGAATAGCCTTTTTTTTCGCACTTCCAGCCCTACCCTGTATTGTTGCCTTCTCACTCTTTATTGCACTTGTAATGGCTGCCCTCACAGTAAAAAAACGCGGAAGAATGGACACCATTATAGGAGTCTTGTGGGCTGTTGGCATGGCCATTGGAATTATCTTGGTAGATTTGACGCCTGGTTACAATGTTGACCTTATGAGCTTCCTATTTGGCAGTATCCTGGCTGTTCCTAAGTCTGACGTCCATCTCATGTCCATTCTTGTTGTATTTATTCTGGCTGTTGTGACCTACTTCTACAAGGAGCTACTTTCAACAAGTTACGACAGGGAGTTCTCTCAGGTAAGAGGTATAAAGGTTGTACCTCTTCATTTTCTTGTTTCAGCCCTTATTGCCCTGGCCGTTGTAATGACCATTCGCGTTGTTGGACTAATACTCATAATGGCTTTATTCACAATTGCTCCCTATTTAGTAGAAAAATACGTCAGCTCTTTGGCAAAGATGATGTTGTTTTCATCGTTGCTAAATATCCTTTTTGTCCTAACAGGCCTGTGGCTTTCTTATAAATTCGACCTAACAAGCGGTGCTACAATCATTCTTACGGCTGCATGCTTCTTTATCCTTTTTAAATGTGGGGTCATACTATTTACTAAATTGCGTTCTAGCTAGATCTAGCTAAATAACAAAGAGAAATAACAAAGAGGAGGAATCAAATCAGGTGTCAGACAAAATAGCCCAAAAGGTTACCAATCATATCAAGGCCCACGACAGGCTTATAGAGATATTTGGGATGGAAATAGAGGAGACCCGAGCAGGATTTGCCAAGGTATCCATGAAGGTAGGCCATGACCACTTAAATGCTGCCGGCCTTTGTCATGGTGCAGCTCTTTTTGCCTTGGCAGATGTTACCTTTGCCCTGGCAGTAAACTGCTATGGTCAGATGGCGTTGGCTATCGAAGCATCAATAAACTACTTCAGGCCTGCAAAGCCTGGAGATTGCATAACAGCCATATGTAAAGAGGTATTTCAAGGTAAAAGAACGGGTACCTACTTATGTTCGCTCACAAATGCTGAACATAAAGATGTAGCCATATTCAAGGCTACTGCATTCAGAATAGATCAAGCACCTGTAATGGTTCAGTCAAGAGGCCAGCATGATCCAAAATAAAAAGGAACTCATCATAGCCCTGGCAGGTAATCCCAACGCAGGGAAAACCACTATTTTTAATCAACTTACTGGCGCCCGCCAGAAGGTTGGAAACTGGTCTGGGGTTACTGTTGAAAAGAAAGAAGGAACCCTTAATTTCAAGGACTTTGAGATCACTGTTGTTGATCTGCCAGGCATATATTCCTTGACAGCCTATTCCATTGAAGAGGTGGTTGCCAGAAACTACATACTTGATGACCATCCTGACGTAGTTATAGACATACTGGATGCCTCCAATCTTGAGCGCAATCTATATCTTGCAGTACAGCTCATAGAGTTAAATGTACCTTTGGTATTTGCAATGAACATGGTGGACGTTGCAAAGGCCAGGGGAATAATCATAGACTACGACCATCTCTCAAGGTTACTTGGAGTCCCTATAGTAAAAACAGTTGGAACTAGAGGCGAGGGAATAACTGACCTTCTAAACACTGTAATCGAGGTTGCCAAGGGTAAACATCCTACTTCCAGGCATATCCACATCAATTACGGCAAGGAAATAGAAGAAGAGATAATCAACATAAGAAATGTCATAAAACAGGACCCAGAACTCAACAGCAGTTATTATCCCAGGTGGTTTGCACTAAAACTTTTGGAGAAGGATCGTCTCGTAGAAGAACGCGCACAAAGATCACCGGTCTCAAAAGCTATTATGGAACAGGTCGAAAAGAGCAGGCGCAGGATACAGTCCATACTTGGCGATGATCCGGAAACAATAATTGCTGAGGCAAGATATGGCTTTATCTCAGGCGCCTTAAAAGAAACCATGCGCCTATCTGCCGCTGCCAAAAAGACCATTTCAGACAAGATAGACCAGGTGCTCACCAACAGGGTGTTGGGGTTTCCTGTATTTCTCTTTTTTATGTACTTTCTTTTTCAAGCAACCTTTACCCTTGGAGCCTATCCTGTGGAATGGATCGAAAAAGGGGTAGAGATGCTGGCTAGCTTTGTATCATCACACATGTCCCCTGGCATATTACGGGATATGCTCGTTGAAGGCATAATAAACGGTGTTGGTGGAGTGATAGTGTTCCTACCCAATATCCTTATGCTTTTTCTGGGAATAAGCCTTTTTGAGGATACAGGTTATATGGCGAGGGCTGCCTTTATAATGGACAGGATAATGCACAGTCTCGGACTGCATGGAAAATCCTTCATTCCTCTGCTTATGGGGTTTGGCTGCAATGTGCCTGCCATTATGGCCACCAGGACCCTTG
>JAMOUE010000089.1 GCA_027068235.1 Deltaproteobacteria bacterium
GAGAAGTAATTGGAGAAATGCGCCTTTGTGATTTAAAGAAGATACCCTTTGAAGTAGTGACTGAGGTCTTACAGGAAAGGTTATCCAAACCACTTCCTCAAAGGACCTTTTTTACGGGCAAGGTTATGTTTTCAAGCTTGGTCCCGCTACGGGCCATTCCTTTTAAGGCAATATGTCTTATAGGCATGAACCAGAATGACTTTCCACGTCAAGACGGAAGGCCTCATTACGATCTGACACTGTTATATCCGAGACCAGATGATCGAAATCCAAGGGATGACGACAGATACCTATTTCTTGAAACCATCATGTCTGCAAGAGAAAAACTTATTATTACCTATGTAGGAAGACGAGATACTGACAATCAGCCTCTTACTCCTTCAGGTGTAGTATCTGAATTCATTGAGGTTATAAAAGATGGGCTTTGCAATGATGATCAGGAAAAGTTGGTAATCGAGCATCCTCTTCAACCCTTTAGTCCCAAATATATTGATGACACTGAGCCTTATCTTAATACCTTTGCCAAGGAATGGCTCCCTCTTGATGAAAAAGATGAACTGATAAGGCCTAAAAGTATAAGTTTTTTTACACAGCCAGAAGATTCATGGCGTGACATGGCAACGGCAACCATTAACGAAGAGATAGGCAACAATGGCAATATAGAAATCAACATAGAAGAACTGACGGATTTTTTCTCAAATCCAATAAAATATTACCTTAAAAAAATAGCCAAGGTTGAAATCCAAGCAGGAGAGACCATTCTTGAAGATCATGAGCCCTTTTCTCTTCCTTGGTGGATAGACACCCATGTAATAAAAGAAGGCCTTGAATTTGGAGTTAAAAACAACCGTTTCCCATCAACATTTAATGAGATAGTTCACAGTTTTATAGAACAAACATCTCTTGATGGAATAGCGCCACCTGGAAGGCTTGGAGAAGCACTGTGGCAAGAAAGGGCGAAAAACGTTTACACGACTGCCTTTGAAAATATATCGAAAAGATGCCCGCCACCTAAAGATATATTTTATGTGGATATGAACTTAGATATGAACTGGCATTCTGCATCAGCCACAATAAAGGGACAAGCAGGCTATCTTCATGGAGAAAATGGCATAGTTGACTGCGGTTATTCTGCATCACCCTCCTCCAAGATAGCTTTTTGGATCAAACATCTCTTGGCCTCTTTGCAAGGGGCTAAAGGAGACGGTGTCCTCGTTGCTCCTAAAAAGATAGCTGCTGTCTTTGCATCTGCGCATACAAAAAGAGCAGCCTCGTCCTGGTTTGATGACCTACTCCTTCTTTTTCTTGCAGGAAAGAGATGCTTCATACCCTTTTTCCCAAATGCCTCATACATATTTACCAAGCATCTTCAACCCAAAGTGAGTGATAAGAGAAGAAAAAATAGTGCCCCTTCTTCCATATTTTCAACTATTGAGGCAGAAAAGGAAGATGCCCTGGAACGCCTATGCACCAGTCTGCAAAATGCCTCACACTTTTCAAACTGGCGCGATCCGTGGCTCATGTATGTAACAAGGGGACGGTGGAACGTGCCAAATTCGTGGCTCAAGATGTCTTCATTTCAAGAAACAAGCCTATTGGTATGTGCTCCTATGCTATTCATGATGAAGGTAGGCAGGTAGCCATGCAACCTTTTACTTCGCCACAAGATCTTCCACTTAAAGGCCACACTCTTATTGAGGCCAGCGCAGGAACTGGAAAGACCTTTACCATTACCAACCTGTATCTTCGCCTGATAATGGAGGAAGGACTTGCCCCTGAAGAAATACTTGTAGTCACCTTTACCAAGGCAGCAACTGAAGAACTAAGGGCAAAGATACGTGAACGACTTACAAATGCCATCTCATACCTTGAAAAAGGTAAAAAATGCGACGATGCGCTAAGTGGCATAATCTCTCATGCCTTAGCCACTGTATCTGGGGGTGAAAGGGAGGTTTCAAGAAGGCTTAGAGTTGCACTACTTGGAATGGATTTAGCGGCTGTCTACACCATTCACGGCTTTTGTCAGAGAGTGTTAAATGAGTTTCCTTTAGAGACAGGTGTTGCAACAAAGATTCAAGATATAATCTACGATGACGAGCTTTATCTGCCAGCTATTATGGAGTTTGTGCGCTCAAGACTTTTAAAGTCTTCACCACTCATTTCAGATGCTGTGTTAGACCTTTTTGGTGCTGAACATCTACCCCAAAAAATATTATCTGCTATAACACCGCTTCTCAGGCAACCAACCCCCAAAATTGCATGTAAAGTGACCTTTAATGCCATTGAAAAGGAACTTTCATCTCTAAATGAGTTGTTTAGTAAAGATTTAACGCCTCAATCTTTCACTGATAAAATCAAAGAGCTTGAGAAGCTACTAAAGACCAACCCTCAGATAGCTACCTATGCACACACTAAAGAACGATTGATAAGCGCTGTCTGCTCTGAAGCCAGTGAATTTGTAAAAAAATATCTTGAAGAGAAAAAGCAGAAACGTCAGGCCCTATCTTTTGACGACATGTTGCTCAAGCTAAGAGATTCTCTTATAGGGACAGATAAAGGCAACAGGCTTGCCAAGATGCTTCAAAGACGTTTTAAAGTAGCCTTAATAGACGAATTTCAAGACACGGATTCCATACAATGGGAAATCTTTAAGGCCATTTATAAAGATCCTCAAACCTCTCGTCTCTTCCTTATTGGCGATCCCAAGCAGGCTATCTATGGCTTTAGAGGGGCAGATATCTTTACCTATCTAAAGGCTAAAAAATATGTGCCTCAAAAAAATCAGTACAACCTTGAGACAAACTGGCGTTCATCACCAGGGCTTGTAGATGTGATAAACGGCATATTCTCTGCCGGAAGCCATAATTCCTTTATGCTAGAAGGAATAGAGTTTTTCGAGGTAAAGGCAAAAAAAGAAAAAGAGTGTCTACTCCTTTTGGATAAACAGAGGCTATCGCCGTGGGACAAACCTGTTGAGTTTTGGATGTCTTTTTACCAGTCTGAAAAAAATGATATTCAAATGCCCAAATGTCCTTCTTGTGCCAAGTTGGTTGCAGCAAAAGTGGCAGAGATCATTTCTCTTGGCGCGGAAGGAAGGCTTGAACTTGAGTGTGAAGCAGGAGGCACGAAAAAGATAACAGCAGGAGATATAGCCATTCTTGTAAGGTCCCACAATCAGGCAAGGGAGGTAATGGAGGCCTTATGGGAGCTTGGCGTGCAAGCCGTATATCAGGGGCCTACAAGTGTCTTTAACTCATATGAAGCATTGGAACTTCTATACATCTTGAGTGCGATTTTAAATCCAAGTGACGTAACTTCTGTAAGAACTGCCCTAGGTACTGCCATTCTTGGTCATAGTGCAGAGGATTTGGCAAGCATGGAGGATGAAGAGCTTTCTAAAACGATTGAAGCCTTCGTACGTCTAAATCGGGCTCTAAAAGACAATGGCATAT
>JAMOUE010000090.1 GCA_027068235.1 Deltaproteobacteria bacterium
ATGGTTTACACTGTTTTTAAGGTTTCAGGCTTTCCCAAAAATAGAGTTGTTGGCATGGCAGGAGTGCTGGATTCTGCACGATACAGGACTTTTCTTGCTCAGGCCTTAGGAGTTGCTCCAAAGGATGTAACTGCCTTGGTTATGGGTATACATGGAGACCATATGTTGCCGCTTACAAGACTTGCAAGTGTGGCTGGAGTGCCTGTTGAGGAATTGCTTTCAAAAGAAGAGCTAGAAAAAATCGTCAAGCGCACGCAGACAGGAGGCGGTGAAATCGTACAGCATCTAAAGACAGGGAGCGCCTTTACCACTCCTGGGCTTTGTGCCATTGAAATGGCACAATCTATTCTTTTTGACGAGAAAAGGGTGCTTCCCTGTGCCGCCTATCTGGAGGGTGAATTTGGTATAAGCGGGGTATTTCTTGGTGTTCCAGTTGTCCTTGGAAAGGCAGGTGTGGAAAGAATCGTTGAGTTTAGATTGACAGAAGACGAACGGACAGCTCTTGAAAAGTCGGTTGAGGCAGTCAAACGCCAGGTAGCTGCAACTGGTCTTTAATGAAGAATAAAAATAAAATTCTTTTTATTATTGTTGGGTCAATAGCTGTAATAACAGGGTTATTGACCCTTTTCTTTTACAAACCTCCTGTAAAACCTGTAAAAAAGGAAAAGATTAAGAAGGCCATAGAGTTAAAGGAGGTTACCCATTTAGAACTTCCGCCTTTGTCATGTCAAAAGCGGCATTTTATCATTAGTGCTATTGATACCTCTATTTCCATCCTTCAGAAGAGAGATGAAGATTTTTTTTCATTCCTAGATAAAAAGATAAAAAGGCAGTCGTTTATAAATTCGTTAAGGGCGTTAAAAAAAGATCTCGAACAGGGTAAGGATCTTCCTTCGTCATTGCGCCATTCATTTCAGGTATTTGAGGTAGTACACAAGGATAAGAAAGATGCTCTTTTGGTAACAGGTTATTATCAGCCAGAGTTTTTTGCCTCTAATAGCAAGGATCAGACCTTTAAAGTGCCGGTATTGGCAACTCCTAATGATCTCATATATGCCAGATTGAAAGATTTTGATGGAACACTTCCTCCAATTACACTGTGGGGTAGATTAGAAGACCAGCGATTTCTTCCTTACTTTGATAGAGAGGAAATAGAGAAAAGGCTTGCAGAAAGGCCAGAAATTTATCCGGTACTTTGTTGGTTTAAGAGCCCCGTTGATCTTCTTGAACTTCAAATTCAGGGCTCTGGAATTGTGCACTTAGATCAAGATGCTCGCTTTATTCACTACGCAGCCAGTAATGGCAGGGCCTATACAAGTCTTGGAAGACTTCTTCTTAAAAAAGGCGTACTGCCCATTGAGAAGCTTGATTGGCAATCCATAAGGCAGTGGGCAGAGAAAAATCCCGAAAAGTTTAGATATTTCCTCTCCAAGAACAAGCGCTATGTATTTTTTAAGTGGGAAGAAAGAGGGCCACTTGGTTGTTTTGGACAGGTGCTTGTTGCTGGAGTCTCTGCGGCATTTGATAGGAGAGTAGTACCTCCAGCACTTCCTGTTGTTGTGGATATGTCATTTCCTAAACTGTCTAATTTATCTCAAGGGCCAAAGTGGCTAACTTGTGGCAATTTAGAGAGGATAGGACTGTTCGTAATGAATCATGATACTGGAAGCGCCATAAAAGGCCCATTTAGAATGGACCTTTATACTGGTACAGGTTCTCAGGCTGGATATCTAGCCGGACATCTGAAACACAGGGCTAGGATGTTTGTATTTATTCCAAAAGTAGGGCAGTGACACCTTATATCCCATTTTAGTATCCACACAAGTTGTCATTCAAAATTCAAAATCACTTCATTGTTATTACTTGGAGCCTTTTTAAGATGACATGAGCTGTCATTGCGAAGGCCCATAGGGGCCGAAGCAATCATGCCTGTCATCTCGATTCAATATTCAGCCTTTGTCTTTATCTCGCCGATAAAAAGAAAAAATATAAATTCTTTGTTCTAGAAAGGTTTCTATGGATACCCAAGTTTGTACAAGTGATCTTGCACAAAAGATTCATGAGATAAAATATTTCCCTGTTCCTAATAACATAGTGTTGAATCTTTTTAGGACTATATCTTCAAAGGATTGCACCTTTAATGAAATAAGTTCCATAGTGGAACCAGATGCCTCTTTATGTGCTCAACTGCTTCGAGTTGCCAATAGTGCATATTTTGGTTTCAGGGGCAAGGTGAATACCATTGAAAAGGCCATAATGCTTATTGGGGTAGATGAAGTAAGAAATCTTTCTCTGGCCATTTCCCTTGCAAATCAGTTCAAATCCGACGTGTTGGCAAAGAGCTTCGATCTCAAAAGATTTTGGATTCACAACTTAATGGCATCATTTTGTGCCAGGGAGATTGGGACCAAGGTACCATATTTCGATGCCGATGAGCTTTATCTCATGGGGCTGTTACACGATATCGGAAGGCTGGCAATGGCTCAATTGCTTCCAGATGAGTTTAACATGATACATAACGCGTCTAGGAAGAGGTGTATTCATCTTTGGGAGCTTGAGAAGCAGATTGGGGTGACTCATACTGAAATAGGTCGAATACTTGCTGACAGATGGGGACTTTCTGAGCAGATGGCAGAGGTACTAGAGTTTCATCATGAGCCACTAAACTCTAAGAAATTTTCAAGAGAATGTTCTGTGATAGCCATTGCGGCCCATTTGGCCAAGATGGTTGAGGCAGCAGGAGGAGATGGTCTTGAGCCAAAGCTTCCAGATACAAAAGTCTTTCTATTGGCAGGTGTTGAGGTTCAGCAGATGGATTTGTTTTATGAGAAGGCAATAAGGTTGAAAGACGAGATAGTAGCTCTGGCAGACATAATAGTGGGACAATCTTGATTATGGTTGATTATCACGATTTCAATAAGACAATGGATATAACTGACATTAAAGATGCAGTCTTAGACATCGATCAGGACCGGCTCGTCCATATGAGGGCCCTTGGCATTGTCCTTCGTTTAATGGAGATCCCAGCAAAGGTTTCTGATAAAAAAGAACTCTACTTCAATATAGTAAAGATAGTTGCAGAAGAGATAGGGTGTGAGAATGTGTCTCTTTTGCTCTATAGGCCCGATAAGGAGATATTAGAGTTAGCTGCCGCTATTGGTATTAGTCAGTTGGGCAAGGGAAAGGTAAAGGAGCTTGACCGCAAATTCAATAAAGGGCTCTTTTTTAAGGAAGGAAAAAGTATCGCCTGGGAAGTCTTTGATTCCCAGCAGCCTGTTTTTATAAATGATAGTTCTGAGATAGAGATTCCCCAGGTTGATAACGCAAAACAGATTCCAAAATCATTGGCATGTCTTCCAGTATCTTCTAAGGGTATCCTTAATTTAAGTTCGTCAGAAAGGAAAGAGTTTACCAACAGCCTTAAAAGAAATCTGATT
>JAMOUE010000091.1 GCA_027068235.1 Deltaproteobacteria bacterium
ATTCTTCTGATACCCTGAAAATAGATGATATTGCCTTCAACAAGAATCCGGCCCCTGTACCAGTTCCGGGAACGCTTTTGCTTCTTTGTTCGGGTTTGGTAGGGCTTGGGGTTTTGAGGAGGAAAAGGAAAGAGTAGATCTAATAAATGTGGGTACTAGCCATTCTCTGTAGAGGCCAAGATCATTCAGAGCTTTGGTTAGGAAGGTGGTGTTATAGAGTTATAGATATATTTTTAAACTGCACGGGGGAGGATTTTTTTATGTCAAAAGTCAAAAATTCATTTCTTCTGGTATTTTGCAGCCTTTTCCTTTTCTTTTCTAATGGATGGGGATACAGGGGCCCGGTTACAGTAGCTGAACTGAATTTGGGCATCCAGTGGTATGCTGATTCTACGTCAATCTTTGTAAAGGATAACCAGGCTTACCTTATTGGCTCAAGCCTAGAGATAATAGACGTCTCACATCCGGATTCTCCAGTGCCAAAAGGCGTCTTGGTCCCAAACTTTGATGCCTTTTGCTATCAAATGTGTGTAATAGATAATTATGCTTATTTATATGAAGGTGGCATTATAGATATTGTTAATATATCAGATCCTGAAAATCCCTGGATTGTAAACAGCTATTCTGCTCCAGAAGCAGGAGGAGCATATTTTTCCTGCAGCGAGGGTGGATATCTCTTTGTCGGCCCCACCAAGGACTCAAAAATCAATATCTTGGATGTAACTTCCAGAACTCATCCAACACCAGTGGGATATATTGATGATGTTGGAGAGCATTTTGCCATAGGCCATGGTTATCTTTTTGTTGAAAGTGCAGATTCACATTCTGTAAAGATATACTCTTTGCAAACTAATCCTCCACTTTTGGCTGGAACCTACAATCCCAATGACGGAAGTTTTCTGACTGTAAAAGGGGTGTCACAAACAGGCATGTTGCTTGTAAAAAAAGAAGGGGGGCAAGGTAATAATGGCATTTACATAATTGATGTAAGTGATGCTGCTCATCCCCGAGAAAGGGGGTCTATAATCAAGGATTACCGGCAATATGATGGTTCTACTGGAAATTATGTGCTTTTTGATTTAAATATATATGATATTTCTGATCCTGATAATCCTCAATACAAAGGAAGAATTCCACAAAATACTGATGTAGTCTTTATTAGCGGAAACTATGCCTATTTGACTCTATTCGGCAACAAAACAAGTTTTGCTATATATGATGTGACAACTGATCCAGCAAACCCCTCTCTAGTAGCAGAGATTACCAATATTAATGACTGGTATCCAAGGTTGAAAGAGGTCGCATACAAGGGGGGCTATGCATATTGTGCTACCGATGTTGGTATAAAAGTTATGGATGTCAGGAATCCTGAGGATCCCAGACTTGTCAATCGCTTTGATCCCGCCGGCAGGGAATATAATGATCTCGTCATTGATGGAGATTATATCTATGCTATAGCGGATCATTATCTAGATATTTATGACTTGACCGACCCACAACACCCCACGCTTGTGAAAGAATTCCAGCCTAGTTTATCCCTTTCTTATCGTGATGATTTTAAATTTAAAGCGATATGCATAGACAATAATACCGCTTATATTGCCTACACACTTAGAGTAAATGCCACCTATTATGCTGAGCTAATGGCAGTTGACATCTCAGACCCGTTGAATCCTGAACAGCTGTGGCATACAGATGAGATAGGAAGCAATGTTTTTGCCCAGGGTTTGGATATTGAAAATGGTTACGCATACCTTGCTATCAATCCATTTAGTACAGGCTCATACTACCTTGTGGTAATTAACCTTGAAAACCACGAAGTTATATCCACCTTTTCCGCAGATGACTGGCAAGGGGCAAAGAAAGTAGTGGTCCGTAACGGCATAGCCTACATCGCAGCAATACATTTTGACACCAAACTCGCTGTTGTTAGTGTGGCCGATCCATATCGGCCTACCCTGGTCAAGGAACTCAACTGGGACGTGGAGGATCTGGCCATTTCTGATCACTATCTCTACATTGCAGGAAGACCCTGTCGTGTTGTTGATATATCCAACCTTCAAGATCCACACTGTATCGGATATATGGGGGGAATCTGGTATGGTTATGGTATCGCCGTTTCAGAGAATTACGCCTATGTGTTAGATCCATTTGCACAGCTTCCTAATATCTTCAAGGTGGTAGATATAAATGATAAGAACAGTCTTCCTGTGGTGGGCGCGCTTGAGCTAGAAGAAGAGGCTGATAGCATTGAAACATCAGGCAACTATGCGTACTTGCCGGTTTATAGTAATTCCTATAAGCGGCTTGGTATTGTGGATGTTTCTGATCCTGCTTCGCCACATGTCCGTGGTATAACAGGCGGTCATTTGGGTATTGAGAAAGTTTTGGAGATTGCAGGGGATTATGCATATTGCGATAGCTTTATAGCCGATATATCAAATCCTTCGGATCCCCAGATCATCAACTCAGATGTTAACTTTAATTATAGTAGAGATATTGGTGTATTTGGAATGTATGCCTGGGAAGTTAAAGGCACGTGGAATGATGGAACTATATGGAATGTGGCCGATCCTGCAAATATCACTTCAGTTGGACGCCTACCCGGAGGCGGAACAGCCATTTGTAAGGATGGTAACAAGGGTTTTGTAGGAGGAGGAGGTGTCAGGATCTTTGATGCAAGTGATCCAGAAAACCCTGTGCAACAAAGTTATTTACATCTTCCCCACGGTACTTACAGACACGGCCTACAAGTATCTGGACTCTATGCGTATTTGATCGACAGGCAGGAGCTGAATGTCATATTTACCGGCACGAGCACTCCTTCTCTTGTGTCTCAATTGAACGTATGGAATGCCAGGAGACTTGCTGTTTACGGCCATTACCTGTTCCTTGATAATGGACTGGTTGTAGATGTATCAAGACCGGAGGATCCTGAAATATATGGCTCCTTCTATCCAGGTAATGATCTTGCAGTATCTAATAACAGTCTGCTTGTGGTAGTGCCGGAAGGCCTTGAGGTTATTGATCTCTCAAGCCTCAACAACCAGCCTCCAGTAATTGACTTCTTTATTGCTGATCCAGAAGAAGGGCCTGCTCCCCTTGCTGTGACCTTCACCTGCGAGGCCCACGACCCAGATGGAAGCATAGTGGCCTATGAAGTTGACTTTGGAGACGGCAGCACGCCTGCCACATCCACTGATGTCATCTTCAGCCACACCTATGAAAACGCAGGCCAGTTCCAGGCAACTTGCACGGCCTATGACAACAATGGTGCGTCTGTCACCTCGGAACTTGTGACCATTACAGTAAATGCACCTGCCCCAACTTGGCAGGATATGACAGAAGACATAAATGTCACGACCTCTCGCACCTTGTATGACCGCATAAACCGCTGCTTCTTTGTATATCTTACCCTGACTAACGCTTCAGGC
>JAMOUE010000092.1 GCA_027068235.1 Deltaproteobacteria bacterium
GGACGTCGTTCAGAAATGAGAAACAACGCCATACATCTATATCCACCCTTTCCACAACGTATTCGATGACATTTTTGGGATAGGGTCTATATCCCCAGAGGTTGGTTTCCCTGATAAGGGTTTGAAGCATGACACTTGGCATCTTCTCCCTGAGGATCTCTATTTCTTCAAAGGGGCTTTCCTTTCTGTTCATTATTCCAACATGCCACCTTGCGCCTCCGTGACATTCAGAGCTGAACAGAAGCATGTCCTCATAGTAGGGACAAAGTGTTGAAAGATCATGGATGCGGTGACGATTCTTGAAGTCTGACTGACCAGCGTCCCTCATGCCAGTGCATGTGAGAGCCACGCCTTCAAGCTCACGCAAAAACTTGACAATCTCTGCCGGCGTCATGCCGGGCTTGATCCAGTTATCCTTTGTAATTTCATGTACTTTCATGCTACATCCACTCCTGAGGGCCAAGGGCCGTTATTTCTGCAACATACTTAGCAATCTTCAAAACCTCGTCCTGGGTATCCTTCTCTTTAAACATAGACACCAGCTCATCCAAATGGTTCTCAATAAACCTGGTAGAAAATTCTCCCCGTTTGAATGCCTCATGTCTTATTATGCTGAGAAGCAGTGGAGTCAGGGTTTTCACTCCTTCTATTCTAAGGTTTCTGCTCAAGGTCCTGTCCATGACCTTGATGGCACCATCCCTGGTCCTGCCTGTTGTCATAATCAACATTGTAAGGGAATCGTAGTAGGGTGGAATGTCAGCACCTTCATACACTCCAGTTGCTATCCTAAGCCAAGGACCTGTGGGGAATTGTAGCCTGGAGATGGTACCAAATGATGGGCTAAAGGTCTTGGGATCTTCTGCATTTACGCGAACCTCAAGTGCCCATCTGTTCATGTGTATACGTTCTTGGGACAGTTGCAACTCTTTGTTTTCAACCACATCCATCATCAGCCCCACTATATCAAGACCGGTGATGAGTTCTGTAACACCATGCTCCACCTGAAGTCTGGTATTGACCTCAAGGAAGTAAAAGCGCTTTGTTGAGCTATCAAATATGAATTCAACTGTACCGGCTGTGTTGTAGCCTATTTCACGCATGAGCCTTATGGCTGTAAAACAGATCTCATGCCTTATGTTTTCATCTATGGAAGGGGAGGGAGCCTCTTCTATTATCTTTTGGTTTCTTCTTTGAAGTGTGCACTCCCTTTCAAAGAGGTGAAAGACGTTGCCATAGTTATCTGATACGATTTGGACCTCTATGTGACGTCCTCGCTCTATGTACTTTTCAGCAAGAAGTGTGTCATCACCAAAGCTCTTTTTGGCCTCGCTCTTTGCTTGGGCCAGGGCCATTGGCAACTCTGAGGAGTTTGATACCTTTACCATGCCCTTTCCGCCGCCGCCTGAGGCCGCCTTTATCATGATGGGATATTCTACACCCTCGTTCTCCATCCACTCTTTAATCTGTTCAACGTCTTTAACGTCGCTTATACCAGGAATGGTTGGCACATTGGCCTTTTGAGCCCTCCTTTTGGCCTCTATCTTGTCTCCCATCATGCGAATGACTTTTGGGTCAGGCCCAACCCATTTAAGGCCTGCATCCTTAACCATTTCAGCAAAGTCCGCATTTTCTGCCAAAAATCCCCAACCAGGATGGATGGCATCGGCCTTGGTCTTGTGGGCAGCCTCAACGATCTTTTCCATGTTCAGGTAAGATTCGATTGGAGGCGCTTCACCAATATGAATAGCCTCATCTGCCATCATTACGTGATGTGCCAGCCTGTCGGGTGTGCTGTAAACTGCAACAGTGGGGACCCTCCTGTCCCTGCAGGTGTGCATTATCCTGACAGCTGGCACACCTCTGTTGGCAATCAGCATCTTTTTAATGTTTTCAGCCATTTGTCGCTCCTTTTAAGTCAGCAGTCTAAATGCATGGTTAGGCCTTTGCGTAATCTCCCAAAATCACGTCAAGATAGATCGTATTTGGCTACACTTAGGAAGGGATTCGATGAAATTCAAAAAGATGGAAGGGCTCATTATTTACCTTCCATCAACAAGGTAAAAATAAAACCCTGTCTTGACGCAAAGAGCAGGCCTAAAAATGTACCCCGTAAAGAACTCTGGTTGTCTAACCTAACAAAAAACGTCTAAAATTTCAAGTCAGCTGAAACGATACTCCTATATCCGTATTTACTTTTTTTCTCTCTTTGCATGTTTCTTAGTTATTCTTTGAAGTTAATACGGATAAAAGCTTTCCGGTAACTATCTGAGAGAATTCATCCAAAAGCCGGTTTTGACATCTGATAGTATCTTTCACAGAGGGGCCTTCAGCGGTCTCAGTTAGTTTGATTCTTTTGTGAGTGAGATCCTTGTTGTTGGGCAGGGTCAAAAAGTACTCTACATCCAGGTAACACATCCCATCGGCAGCTCTTTCAAATTGATAAACGTTTATTAGGAGCTTCAGATCTATATTTTCGTCTCCGTCTGGCACTATCATAGAAAAGGGATAACAGGCAAGTTTATCATGTGATAATATGCTGATATTTTCAGACACAATACGTTCTATCGCATTGACAAGAGGTTCAGCCCATCTGCTGAAATGTAAGATTGTTACTTTATTGTCAATATCACGTATGACAATATTATCTCTATCAAGATAAGCTGGAATTTCTACCGGACCAACAATGATGTTTTTAGGACGAATTGTTTTGTTTCTATGGGGAGATACCTCTTTTTTTAGTGATGTCAAAATGTAATAATCTGGTGCCGGTGTTCTGGATGAAATGGTGGTACATCCATTAATGAGTATTGGTATCATAACGGATACGAGAATAATTAATGTAAATCGTTTGATTTGAATCTTGTTCATTGTTGTTCCCCTTCAGTAGGTTTTCGTCCTTTAATGAGGATGTCTGGCTGCGCCTCTAAGCTTTCGACAAGTTGCCTGATGAGACGCACAGCACGGGTAGTTTCTTCAAGTAGCTTCCTTAAATGATACCGTTCAAACGAGTTTGGTGAACTCATATTCTCTATATTTTCCAAAGAGCCCTTTAAACGTAATGCCACATCGTTTGCAGAATCTGTCAGACGGGATACCTGTTGGGAGATTTCCCGCAGTTTTTTGTCTGCATTTGCCATAAATGTGTTTGTTGAAACGCTTGTCTTTTTGATAGATCTGAGTGTATTAAGAAGTTCTGGCATCAAAATGGCCATGTTTTTCTTTATCTCAACCAGATTCTGATGAAGAATATCTATGGTTGCCCCAATCTTTCCAGATTTTACAAGCTGATCCAGGCCATCAATGGCCGATATCAGCTTTTCCACAAGATCGTTTAATGGGATCTCCTCAAACCTTTTTATCACCTCTTCCACTGTGGAAGGTACAGTTGGAATTTCAATATGCTCTTTGTCCAGTCCCACATAATG
>JAMOUE010000093.1 GCA_027068235.1 Deltaproteobacteria bacterium
TGGTTATCCACCAGGCTTTACCATTATGGATCAATCAGACAGCCAAGACCTCATCCACTTGTTGGCCCGACAGCTAGAATTTTCAGGAAAAGGTAAAAAGTTTCCTTCAAAGGGGGCGCTTTGCACCATTTTTAGTAAGGCGGCAAACTCAGGGGCGGCAGTAGATGAAATCATAGAGGCTTATTATCCTCATATGTTGGAACACAGCCAGGCAGTTGCAACTCTTCATCAGGCCTATAAAGACTACAAAAAGGCCCACGCCCTAATGGATTATGATGACCTGCTCTTGAACTGGTTGAGAATACTTTTGGAGTTTCACGATGTACGTTCGGCTGTTTCAAGGACATACCGTCACATAATGATAGATGAGTATCAGGATACCAACAGTACCCAGGCCGAAATGGTCAGACTCATGGCCCAGGGGCACAACAATGTAATGGCAGTTGGAGACGACTCTCAGTCCATTTATTCGTTCCGTGGGGCAAACTTTCAAAATATATTGGAATTTCCTAAGATTTTTCCTGGTACCAGAATCATAAAGCTTGAGAAGAACTACCGAACCACCCAGCCAAACCTTGATTGCACCAATGCAATTATTGCCAATGCGAGGCAAAAATTTACTAAACATCTTACTGCGCATAGAAAAGGCGGTTCAAAGCCCGTTCTCTTTGTAGGTATGGATGAAGAGGAACAGGCGCGTTTTGTAGTTAATACCATTAGAGATTACCTTAACAAAGATGTAGAGCCAGGCGAGATTGCCGTTCTTTTCAGGGCTGCCTTTCACTCATTCACACTGGAAACACATCTTGGAAGGGCTGGGATCTCCTTTGTAAAACGTGGTGGTATGCGTCTTGTAGATTCTGCCCATATAAAAGATATATTGTGTCTTTTGAGGGTGTTAATAAATCCACTTGATAAGTTGAGTCTAAATAGGATTCTTCTTCTTATTGACAGGCTTGGACCAAAAAGCGCAGAAAAGATCTTTGACGTTCTTGCCTCTTCGCCTTCTCCTTTACAGGCCCTTAGTGAATTTAAGGGGCGTGCAGCATGGGTGAAGGAGGTGAGACGGCTTGGCTCGCTGCTGGTTGATATTGCAGGATCATCAAAGGGATTGAAAGAGACCCTCGATGAACTCCTAATATGGTATAGGCCGTATCTGGAATCTCGTTATTTTGACGATTATCCAAAGAGGCTGCAAGAGCTTGAACAGTTAAAGGCCATTTCTGCAAACTATCAAGATGCCATTGAATTTTTGTCAGATCTAGCCTTGGATCCTCCAGAGGCCTCTCAGGAAGATGATGCAGCATCAAAGGTGGTACTTTCTACCATTCATTCGGCAAAGGGCCTTGAGTGGAAGGTGGTATTTTTGATTTCCCTATGTGAGGGGAGATTCCCTTCGCACTTTGCTGAAAATAGGCCGGATGAGATAGAGGAAGAAAGGCGCCTGTTTTATGTGGCTGCAACCAGGGCCAAGGATCATCTCTACCTGTGCTATCCAAGTTTTATAAATGTGCAGGGAGCAGGCCTAATGCCTGCAAGGCCTAGCAGGTTTCTTGATGAGATCCCAGACAGGCTTGTTGAGATAAGGCGTTTGCTTGACACAAGAGAAAAAAGGAATGGGCCTTCACAAAGAAATGCAAGCCCTAGGCATAGGGTGGGAGCAAGGCCTAAGCCTACCAGGCAACAATCGTCCCAGTGTCAGGTGTCTGGAAAGGGTGAAAACGGTTTTAAGCCTGGTGATCGTGTTCGCCACTCTATCTTTGGAAAGGGAACCGTACTTGAGTCTATAGATAAGGTGCGTGTTAAGGTGCTTTTTGATGCGGCAGGTGAAAAGACCCTAAGGCTTGATTTTACATCTCTTACCCTTGTATAAAAGGGCTTTCTAACTATTTTTGTTGACAATATCCGCATGTGTAAAGAAAAATAGCCATATCAAACATGCAAAGGGGTTCCAATGGCTGAACAATGTAAAGTTGACCAATCAGATATATTTATAAAGGTTCCATGCTTTCTAACAGGGAAGCTTGTGCTTGATACGGATAGAGAGCGAATAAGGCAGAAGATCGCCAAGTTCTTGGTACACGAAAAGGGTTATAATATTGCTGACTTTCAGCTTGATCGCGAAATCTATGTAGAGGCCAACAACGAAAAGATCGTCTCGTTTGTCGATCTAGTGGTGCGGATCAACGACCGTTCCCTCATGATTGTGCGTTGCGGGCCAGGCTCTGTGATTACGCGGGAGGCTGGAACGGTAGCAGCAGCCCGCCTTCTTGAAAAGGATTACATCATTCCTTGGGCAGTTCAGGCCAATCTCTTTGATGCATCCTTCATAGATGTAAAGAAGAAAAAAGCTGTAGGTTATGGCTGGGAGTCCATTCCTTCCCGGGCCGAGCTTATCCGGATGACTTCCAACTGGCCTCCTCCAAGGCTCCCAGATGAAAGGCTGCCCTTTGAAAAGCAAATCCTATATTCCTATGATACTCATGGGTGACGCTCCAGATTTAAGACGTTAGGTGACGTCTTGATATGTAAGTAGCAGTGAATTTCCTTCTCTTAGTAGGATTTTCTGCCATATTGCTATACAGTGCGTTTCCAGCCTTATCGTTTTGGCCTGCTGCCTTTGTAGCGTTGGTTCCTTTGCTTCAGGCGCTTGAACTGGTAAAAGATGCCAAAACTGCCTTTAAGGCAGGATTTGTTTGGGGTCTGTTTTTCTTTACCCTTTTGCTATGGTGGTTGGTTCCAACCATTTCTACTTATGGCAAGATTCATTTTTTGCTGGCAATTCCAGTGGTGATGTGTCTGTGTTGTTATCTGGCCATTTATCCAGGACTATGGGCAATTTTTACAAAAAGGCTTTATATGTCTAGTTGGTCTGGAGTGCAGCTTGTAATTGCTTCAGCAAGTTGTTGGATATTATTGGAGGCCATAAGGGGATGGTTTCTTAGCGGATTCCCATGGGGGGCCATGGCCTATAGTCTTGCCCCTGTTCCTGTTTTTATTCAAAGTGCAGATATATGGAGCGTGTATGGCGTTGGTTTTCTAGTACTCTTTTTTAATCTATCCATTTTTGAAGTGGTACGGATGTTCAAGAAAGCCAGTGGAAGCGGTGTTATTCCAAGGGGTTTTCTCCCTTTAGCCGCCATTTTCGGACTGGTTCTTGGTTTTAATTCGGTCTATGGGTTTTTAAAAATAAATACTCCATATAAAACCGATATGCAGGTAGCTGCAGTACAAGCGGCCATAGACCAAAACAAAAAGTGGGCGCCTGAAGTTACTAAGTTTACAGTGGACAGATATATCAATTTGACCAGAGAGGCAAAAGAGCGATACCCAGGTCTTAGGCTTGCAGTATGGCCTGAGACGGCAATGCCTTTTTACTTTCAAGAAGACTCTGCAATTAAGGAGCAGGTGCTCAAGTTTGCA
>JAMOUE010000094.1 GCA_027068235.1 Deltaproteobacteria bacterium
TTCCCCTCTGGCTCCTGGGCTATTCAAATACACTTCACCTTGCGCAAGCCTTATATCAGCAAAGACGACGTGGATTTCTACATCGTTGACAACCCGGTGAAGAAAGAATGGGTCTTCAAGGTGCCCTACGTAGCGCCCAGCCAGTGGAAGGGCGCGCTACGGGCAGCGATGACGAGGCAACTGGCCGAAGAATCAAAAGCTCTTGAGGACTGGATCGAACGGCGTCTTCAGTTGACTCGATTTTTTGGCAATGAGAAAGGGGTTGATTTAGACGACGAACGTTTTGAGACATATCTGGACCGACAAAAACCCGAGGCTGCCAAACAATATCGTCAGCGACTGAAAGAAGAATACACACAGACCGGTTTTCTTGCTGGCCGCCTGCACTTTTACCCCACCTTCTTCGACCACATCGGACTGGAGGTCATCAATCCTCACCCCCGCGACACAGGCGCAGGCAAGCAGCCCATCTACTTCGAATGTGTGCCTGCGGGTACGCCCGGCGTCTTTACTCTGCTTTACGTGCCCTTGGATGCCGGCCCTAAAGATACAGACACCATAAAGACCGACTTGCATGCTGTAGCTCGTGGGGTCCGCGCCATGCTCACCCAATACGGCTTCGGCGCCAAGACGAGTAGTGGGTATGGGGTAGCAAAAGATGATGTGGTGCAAGGAATTATGCTTCTAAATTTCGCCGAGATACCCGAAAGTCTCAAAGCCAAAAGCCAAACACAACCGGAATATGAGCCACCAGAAGAGGTCTTTCTGAAATACATGGACGAATCAGGCGAGGTCAAGCCGGAGTTCAAGGGGAGTGGAGAAGGAGGGCTCATGAGCAATTCTGAATATAAACAGCGAGGCGAGGCCCTTGGAGGCGGAAGCCTTAAAGAATTCAAACGCTTTCGCTCGTGGTACGTAAAGCATGGCACAAACTGGAAAGCATCCCGCGAAACATCTCCCGAAAACTCTGATACTTCAGCAAAACAGCAAATAACCTTTCAAACACTTAGTGAATTCGAGAAGATTGTTGAGATTCTTATAAGCGATGGAGGAAAACATGCCTGATTTGAAAGACCTGCGCCAGAAACGCAACGACATTTTAAAAGCGGAACTAGCTGCGTGGCTGCACAATATTGGGAAATTGGATCCTAATTTTCTGGTAATGCAAACAGAAGAATCTCCTGACATCCTTGGTATTTATCGTATTCCTGGTCAATACTCATTTAAGCGATTTTGCAAGCCCACAGTTTTAATTTCTCAATTTCCATATGAAAATTTCAAAGGTCCTCTATTTTTTCCTGATCTTAAACTTGGGAAACAAATTGAAGAAGTAAGGAAGAAAATTTCACAACTTCAAAGTCTTCCTCCAAACAGCCAGGAACGTAGGAAAATCGGTGAGCTTCAACAAAAGTTGATAAATTTGAGAGACCAAAAGCAACGCGCAGAAGAGAGTTTATGGAACAATTATGAAGATAAGATCGAGAGATGTATTTTGTCTATTTCACAAAGTTGGCCTTTAGGTTCTCTTCTTACCATGTTCTGGGAATCAGAATGGTTCGAGCGTCCAAATTTGAGTTCTTACGAACCGGGATCACATAGTGATCCAGACTATCAGCGCGTTCCGAAATCCGGGATACAGCTTAAAAAAGGACTCACAATGAATATTCCTGCCTTTTTACTATTAGCTCATGGAGAGGTTTCGGGACAGGAAAAGAAAGGTTTTGATTCTTTTGGACATTATATAGATGTTGCTGATTATCACGGAAGAGTGCAAAAATTGAAAAATTTATGTTTAAGTAGTGTTTTCGGTTTTGAAAAAGAAATAGACTGGGAAAATTGGTCTGAGAAAAGACGGAAAATTTTTGATACTATTTTAACTGACTGGAATAATCCTTTGGTAATTAAGCAAAAGTTTCCTTTGTTATTTAGCATATTGAAAAATGCATTAGGAGATACACAACGGCCTATTAACGAGATAACTCTTTGGGATTATTCAGCATCTACAGCAGCTCTTTTTAAATCAATCGCAATTAAAATACTTTGGGAAGGTGTATTTCCTCAAATATCTGATATGCGATGGCGCTTGCTCTCTATTCGCTTAAATGCCTGGGACTTTCTCTTTCAATCTCAGCAAATTGCAGATCTTGTTGCACGAAAAAGAATGTTAAATGATGTGTATAAAGTAGTTGAACATATATTAGAAACAGAATATCCAATCGGTGCGAAAATTTATTCCGATGAGCACGGGTTAGTGTTCGTTATCCCTGAAATTAGAGATTTATCAAAAAGTGAGATAAAGAAAAAGATCTCATCTTTAATTGACAATTATCTCTATGACCCATCGGCGATGGAAACTTTTAAGGAACAGGTTTCATTCTACGGAATTGAAGATATAAAACTATCCATTTCTATTGGGAATCCGCAAAGGGGTAAAAGAATTTTTCTTACTGAAGTGCTTAAGAAACCTCCAGTCAGCGCTCCCGAACCTAAACAAGTAAAAGAATGGTGGTCAAAAGTTGAAAATAAGAATCGTTGCAGTTTATGCGGTTTGCGTCCTATTGGATATGTAGAAGATGGATTGCCGAATTTTGTGTCAAAACGAAAAGCCGAAGAAAGAATGTTATGTGGTGTGTGTTTAGCACGCCGAGGTCGTCGATCAGAAGAATGGGCAACGCAAGAAAGTGATGCCACAATATGGTTGGACGAGGTAGCAGATTATAACGGACGAATAGGACTTATTGTAGCTAAATTTGACATCGAACATTGGCTTTCTGGTAAACTTGTTCGTTCTTTAGCTATTGGAACTGATAGTAGTGGCAATTGGTTAGCAAAACCTCCGACATTTGCTCGTATCCAACGCGTGTGGAGGACAACAGCAGAATTTTGGAAAGAAGTCAATAAAGAGCTGGCTGAAAAATTTCGTGACGACCGTAGGCGTATTCTGTTTTATCTAAATAGATTCCCTCCTTTAGGAGAGTATCACGCTTATGAACTTAATCTGGACGGAATTTCAATAGAAGTAGCGTGGGTTCCAGAAAAAGATGGAAGAGAAGGTCATTTAATCAGTATTTGTAATCTTCAATATGTTGCCAAGCAACTTGGAGCTTCTAAAGATATTTTTAAAGATCCTGTTTTATCATCAATTTTCGTTGAAGATTTTATTAGAGAAAAAGTTCTTTCCTCTGAGTCCATTTTGCACAATCCAGAAGCTAAAATTGCTAATAAATCTCAAAACCTGCTTAAAGGCTATCGTATTGTGAAAACAGATTTTCAAGATACAGCCTACGCAACTTATATCCCCATCCTCGCGGAGCCGCGCACCTTCATGGCCCTGGTGCCCGCAAACAAAGCCTTCGAGGTGGTGAAGGCCATCAAGACGAAATACGAGCGGGAGATAGGCCGGGTGCGCAACCGCCTGCCTT
>JAMOUE010000095.1 GCA_027068235.1 Deltaproteobacteria bacterium
CAAATGCCGTAGAAGGCAACAAAAGCAGTGTGGTCACAAGTACCAATATCATTTTGATAAGGTTATTAAAGGATTTCATAAGCCCCACCACAAAAATACTCACTTTATGTCTTATGCCTTCCCTTCATGGCCTTTCTTTTGGCAAGTATCTTTCGCCATTTGTCTAACCTATCTTTTATGACCTTTTCGTAGCCTCTAGTTGTTGGTTTGTAATAGATACGGTTTCGTAACTCAGCTGGCATATGTTCCTGATCTATAACTGCATCCTGATAGTTGTGGGCATACTTATATTCTTTGCCATATCCAAGATCCTTCATGAGCTTTGTAGGTGCATTTCTAATATGAAGAGGAACCGGAAGTGTGCCAAATCTGCGAACGTCTGAAATGGCCTCACCATAGGCCGTATAAACTGCATTACTTTTAGGCGCAGTGGCCAAATACAAGGCTGCTTGCGCCAAGGCAAGCTCTCCTTCTGGTTTGCCTAAAAAATCATAGGCTGAAAGGGCGTTTATAGATATTGTCAGTGCGTTAGGATCGGCATTTCCTATGTCTTCGCTGGCAAATCGCACCATTCTCCTTGCAACGTAGTGAGGGTCCTCTCCTGCACTCAACATGCGAGCAAGCCAGTAAAGGGCTGCATCAGGGTCGCTACCACGAAGTGATTTGTGGAATGCAGAGATGATATTGAAGTGCTCTTCACCCTTTTTGTCATATCGCAATTGACGTTGCTGGATGGCCTCTTCCACAATATCAACTGTTATCACAGCCCCCTTACCATCTGGCACCTGGGACACTGCAAGTTCAGCACTAAGCTCCAAAAAATTTAGTAGACTTCTAGCATCTCCATCTGCCTTTTCAACAAGGAGATCCCTGGCTTCTTTGTCCATGGAAAGCTCTAAGCTGCCAAGGCCTCTGTCTTTATCCTTTAATGCGCGTTCAATCAAAGCAGACAAGGCATCCTTATCAAGCCTATTCAAGGTCAACACCTGACAACGTGAAAGGAGAGGAGAGATTATCTCAAAGGAAGGATTCTCAGTTGTAGCGCCAATTAGTGTAATCAGCCCAGATTCAACATGGGGTAAAAATGCGTCTTGCTGGGCCTTGTTGAATCTGTGTATCTCGTCCACAAATAAAACGGTTCTTGGACCACCAAGCCTTTTGGTCTCTTTTGCCTCTTCTATAATGGTACGAAGTTCAGGTATTCCAGATAACACCGCTGAAAAGCTTACAAAGTTGGCATCGACCATCTTTGCCAGGAGCCTTGCAAGTGTAGTCTTGCCACAGCCGGGTGGCCCCCACAAGATGAGAGATGGCAATGTACCTCTTGCCAGCAGACTGTTTAGTATCTTATTTGGGCCAAGAAGGTGGTCCTGACCAACAAACTCTTCAAGGGTCCGGGGCCTAAGCCTCTCTGCAAGGGGAACATGTTTCATTCTTCGTTATCTTCATCAGGGGTGTAAAGCATATATTCATAATGCCAGGGGAATCTGGTAAAAAAGGCTGCTGCTATAAGAGTAAAAAGCATCCAGTTTATTCCTATCATAATCAATGAAAACCATGGATAACCGCCATAAGGAGCCTTAAACTCTGCTACCAAGTCACTTATTACTATAATCACCAATATGGCAGGAACAAAATATCGTATTATGCCATCCCAAATTGGAGGCATCTTTATGGAACTGGTCTTGTTGATGTGCTCTCTAAGACGGCTTATATCAAATATCCATGCGCCTATGATACATTCGGCTATACCTACAACCACAAGGCCGTAATGGGTTATAAAATGATCAACGATGTCCAGCCAGTAAAGCCCTGCATTGGTTGTGAAGATGGCCGAACCTGCAAAACCGACAATGCAAACTGCAGTGACAACAAACCCCCTATCCATGTTGAACTTGTCTATTATTGCAGACGTAAAGGCCTCTAATATGGATATTGAAGATGAAAGCCCAGCAACTACCAAACTTAAAAAGAAAATGACTCCGAAAAAGGTACCTCCTGGCATGATGGAAAGGGCCTGCGGATAGGCAACAAAAGCAAGGCCAATACTTTCTGTTACCACCTTGGAAATGGGTAGCCCTTTGGCATGAGCCATAAAACCAAGGACAGCAAAGACACCCAACCCCGCAACTATTGCAAAAAGGCTATCCATCACAGATGTCATTACTGCATTTTTGCTAATATCAGCGTCTTTTGGCAGATAGCTAGCGTAGGCTATCATAATCCCAAAACCAAGCGAAAGGCTAAAAAAGATCTGGCTGTAGGCATCTATCCATACACCTATCTTGCTTATCTTCTGAAAATCTGGCTTTAGATAGGCAACGACTCCATCTACTGAACCTTGGAGAGTTAGGGCCCAGAACACAAGGAAAAGGGTGAGGAAAAAAAGCAGGGGCATGAATATCTTGTTGGCCATCTCTATCCCCTTCCCAATGCCTCTAAACACAATGAGCCAGTTTAGAAACCAGATGACTGCCGTAGAAAAGAGGATCTTATAGTTGATTCCACCAATGTCCATAGGCCCTTCAGGAAGCCTTAGAAACTGCTTAAAAAAGAAGCCGTTTGGATCATCACCCCATGCGAATGAGAGGGAGTAGAAACAGTAGTTGAGACACCAGGCAATAATTACGCAGTAATAAAGGACAATCCCAAACATCACAAAGGTTACAGGCCACCAACCAAAAAATTCAGCCTTTCTACTTATCTTTGCAAAGGCCAATGGAGCAGAACCTGTTCTTTCGTGTCCAAGGCCAAATTCCAGTACGAGAAGAGGGATTCCACATGTCAAAAGTGCCACTACGTATGGAATCAAAAAGGCACCGCCACCATGCTCATAGGCCATGTAGCTAAAACGCCAGATATTCCCAAGACCAACTGCTGAACCAACTGCGGCAAACAAAAAACCGATCTGACTGTTCCACTGGTCTCTGTTTACTGCCATGTTCCCCCCTTTATTCCATCATTTTTCATTATTGCTGACAGATTATCCCATAGAGCTTGTTTGGTTTCAACGAAAAGAAAAAGGGGGTGATTCAGGCCCTTACAACAAACTTAGATGTAGTGACAGAATCGCTAGTTTGCTTGACATTTCCGAATTTATGAATTAATGAACAATTTTAAGTAATAATGGGTTTTTGTATCAGGGAGTACAAAATTTGGAGGGATTTGCCATGAAAAAATTTCTTGGAATTATCTTATTTCTGGGCTTGCTGTTCCCTGCTGGAGTTTTTGCAGGAGGGTATGCATCTCCCAGCACGGACCAGCTGCTAAAAAAGATTGAACAGCTCAGTCGCGAACTTGCCCAAGTAAAGAAGGAGTTAAAACAGGTAAAGAGTCGCGGAACGAACGCTGCTCTTCAAAAGGAGCTCGAGGCACTAAAGTCTCAGCAGGAAGATACTGCTGACAACCT
>JAMOUE010000096.1 GCA_027068235.1 Deltaproteobacteria bacterium
GACGATCTCCCTCCTCCTTATTTTATTTTCGAATTTCTCTAAAGGTAAACAGGCTTTTTGTGTCGACCCTTCTGTTTAAAAGTCCCTGTTCGTACATGATTTTTTCAGTCTGGGTCCACGCATCCTTGTCTATGAAACCGATGGTACGGGTTCCATGTAGTGTTATAAGGTCACGTGTAGCCTGAAGCTGACGTGAAATGATTGATAAGGAAAGTGTTTTTTCATAGTGTCTTATTATCGAGGCCATCTTGTCTTTGTTTTCTGGGGCAAGTGCCTGCTTCCATCCCTCTTTTATGGCATTTATAAAGGCCTTCACCGTATCAGGGTGTGAGACAGCATATCTTTTGGATGTTATCAGAGAGTTTGCAACAAAGCTGATTCCATATCGGGATGGGTCAAGAAAACCGGCCTCATCTTTCATGGCTGCCATCTTTTCACTAAGGGTTATCCCCTGTGTGTTTCTGTAGCATGGCCAAAGGTCTACTTTCCCTTTCCAAAATGGTGAATAATCATAGGTAATGCCATAGAGCTTGAGCTTGTCTGGATCAAGCCCAAGACTCCTTGCAAGGGCTATAAAGATTGCTTCATCGTTGCCCCCATATGTTATACCTATTGTAAGATCTTTAAGGACATCTTTGAGCCTTGTTGGATCAAGGCCTTCCAGGTCGATTTTTGAACGAAAATATATCCACTGGAGTGGATTTATCTGGAAGATTTGCGCAAGAACAAGTACATCGGCTCCCCTTGAAACAGCCCTCAAGACCTGATCACCAGAGGCAATGCCAAACTGGGCCCTTCCAAGCTCTATCTCTTCAATGGCGTCCTGCTCGGCTCCACCCTCTTTTACTTGGACATCCAGGCCATATTTTTCAAATATTCCGGTTTCCTTGGCCCATAGATCTCCGGCAGTGCTGGCATTAAATAGCCATTTCAGGCGATAAATGATCTTCGTGGAAGAAGGCCCTTTCTCCTTACTTTCCTGATTAGACTGGTGGCAACCCATTAGCGGTAAGGCTAGAAATAGCCCCAAAACCGCTATCCATATATGGCGTCTGGCCATTGTAATAGACTGTTTTTAATGTTGTTGGGCGCTTTTATGTTTAAAATCTTTTGGTACAGTAAAAGCAGAAGGTGGTATGTTTTCCTCTTTTACAGAGACTACCTCTTGAAAGCTTCCCTCCATGTTCATATTTACGGTGTTGGGGTAGTGAATCTGCTTGACGATCTCACCCTTTTTCTGGAGTTTTTCTTCCATATCCATCAGCTCTGTCATGCTTGACTTTCCAAACACATTTAACTGATTGGATATATTTGACATGGCCTTTTCAAACTTTTCTATCTTGTCCTTATCAAGTTCTTTGTACATCTTGTTTCTAAGCTGCTTGGATACCCAATATTCTCCAACCTTTTTCCCATTTTGGGAGATTACATAGTGTTCTGCCTCATAGCCAGCGATCTTTTGTGAGTCCGCTACTTTCTTGAGGGACAGCTTTGTTCCACTGCCTTGAGACATGCCCATCATCTTTTCGATCATGGATCTTTGTTCAGGGCTAAGGCCTTTGAGATGAGCCTTGATCTTGTCCATGCCCTTTTGCATCTGTTGCAGCATAGCGTCAAGGGTGGTGGAGTAGTATTCTTTTTTCTCTGTATCAACCATGGTCATGGTTCCCTTGTCCAGATCAACTATGGTGTAGTCTCCGTTTGGTTCAATGGTCTTTACCTTGTTATCTTGAAAATAAGACACCATTTTGGTGACATTTTTTTTGTCAGACTTTGGACCCTGTGCATAAATCCTTTCAATGACAAGCCCTGCCAGTGCCTGAGAGCAGAGAAAGATTAGTGCAAATGTAACTGTAGAGATTATAGAAAATATTTTTATATTGCTATTCATGCCTACTCCTCCATTGCTTTTTTGATTTTGGTAAAATCAAGATTTTTGGCAAAATCATAAAGGACATTTTTTGACTTTAGATTGTTTCCGCTCACACTGATTAGCATCCTATTTTGCAATACAATCTGTATCTTTCCAGATTTATCCTGCGGATTCCACTCTTCAATGCCCTTTTCGCCATTTATAGAGACAAGTCTGGTTCCAGCTCCTCCCATCATCATGGGATTTGATAGGAACATCATGATGCTAGAGAGTAATGGAGAATCTGTAATCATTTCTATGCGTATCTTTTGGCCGTCGCTAGAGGTGTAGTTCCTTGCAACAGTGATGCCTCCGCCCATAAGCTGACCAGGAGCCCTTGAGCCTTCCACCTGATCAGCCTTCCAACCTGCAGGTGGCTCAGGAAGCAGCGATTTAAACTTTTCTAGCTGTTTGTCCTGTATGAGACCAATGGCAAAGTTGAGTTCAGTCACCGCCTTGTAATATTTGCCTTGATTATACAAGTCTTTGGCCTTGTCTAGGCTTTCAGTGACGTTATCTGCATAAGCTGGGGTTGTGAAGAGAATAATCAGAAAAATAGTCAACAAAAAACGCATGTTTTCCTCCTTGCATGCTTTTTATTTTGAGCAAAAGGTGCTATATAGAAAGTTTTCTTTCCGCAAATTGCGGATAAATATTTATTGCGACCGGATCAAACTAACATGACCAAGGACAATAGCACAAGAAAAGCCTTTGAATACGTTGCAGAGACCTACGCAAGATTTCCTGTAGTAATTGAACGCGGTCAAGGCGTATTTTTATGGGATGACCAAGGCAAAAAATATGTAGACTTTACTTCGGGTATTGCCGTGTGCAGTCTGGGGCATTGTAATCCCCAAATAGTTGAGGCTGTAAAGAGGCAATCTGACAAGCTGTTTCACATATCAAACCTGTATTGGACAGGCCCTCAGGCCGAGCTTGCAAGGCTTTTGTGTACCAACTCCTTTGCAGACAAGGTCTTCTTTTGTAATTCAGGGGCAGAGGCAGTGGAGGCTGCCATAAAGGTTGCAAGAAAATTTGGTCACGATACCAAAGGATCGGATTGTTACGAAATAGTGTGTCTTGAGGGTTCATTTCACGGCAGAACCCTTGCGGCTATCACTGCAACAGGTCAGCCTGTTTATCAACGCGGATTCGAACCCCTTCCAAATGGTTTTGTCCATGTGCCTCCAAATGATATAGGTTCCTTGGAGCTGGCAGTAGGCAATAGAACTGCCGCCATCCTTGTTGAGCCAATATTGGGAGAGGGAGGTGTGCGGCCGCTTAGTGAGGAATTTTTGAAGGCTGCCAGACAGCTAGCTGATAATCACAAGATACTCCTCATGTTTGACGAGATTCAAGTTGGTATGGGGCGCACTGGAAGACTGTTTGCCTACCAGCATACTGGAGTTGAACCAGATGTTATGTGCCTTGCAAAGGCAC
>JAMOUE010000097.1 GCA_027068235.1 Deltaproteobacteria bacterium
CCAATGAGGGACGTGGTTACGTCCTTAGGAGGATTATAAGAAGGGCTGTGCGATATGGAAGGGTCCTTGGACTCAGGGAAAAGTTCATGAAAAAGACTGCCTTTCAAGTAGTGGAAGACATGTCAGACGTATATCCTGAGCTTGAAAAGAATAGAGAGTTTATTGGACAGGTCCTTGACCATGAAGAAGAAAGGTTTGCTCAGACCCTGGGGCTTGGTTTGAAGATGCTCGACGAGCATATTGAGGAGCTTAGGGGAAAAGGCGATAGGACCATATCGGGAGAATTCATATTCAAGCTATACGATACCTATGGTCTTCCAGTTGACATCGTGCAAGACATCAGTAAGGAGCAGGGCCTTGAGTTTGACAAAGAAGGCTTTGAAAAGATGCTTGCACAACAGAGGGAGAGGTCAAAAAAGGCAACAAAAGAAACAATTACTCAGAAGCTACCACAGGCCTACAAAAAATTGATAGATGCAGGCAAGGCAACGGTATTTACTGGCTACGATGATACAGTCTCAACCGCCAAGATTCTTGCCCTGGTAGAGGATGGAAAAGAGATATCTACTGTATCACAGGGCTGGAAAGGTGAACTTGTGTGTGACAAGACTCCTTTTTATGCAGAATCAGGTGGTCAGATAGGAGATAAGGGAGCGATTGAAACTAGTGGTGGAAAGGCCCTTGTTAAAGATACTGTAAAAAAGGGAGATCTTGTTATCCATAAAATAGAGGTTGTGCATGGGCAGATAAGTTCTGGAGATGAGGCCACATTAAAGGTGGATCGTGATAGGCGCCTTGATACTGCAAGGAATCATACTGCTACACATCTTCTCCATGCAGCCCTTAGGCAAGTCCTTGGAGATCATGTTCGTCAGTCAGGCTCTCTTGTTGAGTCAGAAAGGTTGAGATTTGACTTTACGCACTTTTCAGCCCTTACCAGGGAAGAGATGAAGGAGGTTGAAAAGATCGTAAATGAGAAGATAAGGGCTGACTTGCCTGTTGAGACCAATGTAATGTCTCAAGAGGATGCTATCTCCCTTGGAGCAATGGCCCTTTTTGGTGAAAAGTATGGGGATAAGGTCAGGGTTGTAACTATACCTGATTTTAGCATGGAGCTTTGTGGAGGCACACATTTGGAAAGGACAGGGCAGATTGGTCTTTTCAAGATTGTTTCCGAGTCTAGCGTTGCCTCTGGCATAAGAAGGATAGAGGCAGTTACTGGCGAGAAGGCCGTTGATGTGGTGCAAGAGATGGAAGATCAGCTTATTGATATTGCCTCACGCCTAAAATGCCCTGTAACTGCTATTTTAAAGAGGATCGATGGCCTTAATGAACGGATAAAAAATCTTGAAAAGGAACTAAAGGCCAAGGCTGCTGGCAAGGCTGTCCAGGATCTTGATAAGATGTTAGCAGATGCCGTTGATGTTGATGGAGCAAAGGTGGTGACAGCCAATTTTTCAGATATGGATGCATCTGCCCTTAGAGAACTTGGAGACAAGATAAGGGACAGGCTGGAAAAGGGAGTTGTTGTCCTTGGCTCGGCCAAAGATGGCAAGGCCTTGTTGCTCGTTATGGTGACCAAGAATCTAACCGGCGTGGTAAAGGCAGGTGATCTTATACGTGGTATCGCTAGCCACATAAAAGGTGGCGGTGGTGGAAGGCCAGACATGGCCCAGGCAGGCGGAAAGGAACCCTCTGGCCTTAAAGATGCCCTGGAGCAGGCGGTTGAAGAAGTAAAGAAGGCCCTGGCCTAACTTTGCTCAAGAGAGTCCAAAAATTCATGCCAGGCCTTTAGTGCCCTTTTGGCATAGGCCTCGCCTCTAAATCTTTTTGGCATCTTACGTGTTAGACGCGGAAACAGGCCAAAGTTTACATTCATTGGCTGGAAGGTCTCTGGATTTGCCTCGGTCAGATGGCTTATCAGGGCACCAACTGCTGTAACAGGGGGAGGGATTACGGGTTCTTTAGAGCGTAGTTTTCTAGCCGCATTTATCCCTGCAAGTAGTCCCATTGCGGTGGATTCAACATAGCCTTCAACTCCACTTATCTGGCCAGCCAAATAACAGCTTGATAATGTTTGCAAGGTAAGATCAGGATTTAGAACTCGTGGAGCACATACAAAGGTGTTTCTATGGATACTGCCAAGACGAACAAATTCAGCCTCCTCAAGCCCTGGTATCATCCTGAATATGCGCTTTTGTTCGTTCCATTTTAGCTTTGTCTGAAAACCCACCAGATTGAACATGGTCTCTTGACGGTTTTCAGCCCTTAGCTGAACAACTGCCCAGGGCTGTTTGCCCGTCCTTGGATCTGTTAGGCCAACGGGTTTCATTGGACCGTATCTCAATGTGTCTGGACCTCTTTCTGCCATGACCTCAATGGGCAGACAGCCTTCAAAATATTTGGCCGACTCAAAATCTTTTAGAGGGACCTTTTCTCCAGCCAAAAGCGCCTGCACAAAACTTTCATACTGCTTTTTGTCCATTGGACAGTTTAGATAGTCACCCTCTCCAATAGGGCCATAGCGCGATTGCCTGAAGACAATGTCCATATTTATTGATTCTGCATCTACGATAGGGGCTATTGCATCGTAAAAGGAGAGAAAACCTTGGCCAACTATGGATTTGAGATGCGAAATAATGTCCTCTGAACTTAGAGGTCCTGTTGCTACAATGGTTATGTCGTTGTCAGGTATTTTGGTTACCTCCTGTCTAACAACATCTATGAGAGGATGGCTTTCAATCCTATTTGTGATAAATCTAGAGAATAGTTCCCTATCTACTGCATGTGCCTTGCCAGCAGGCACCTTGGTTGCATCTGCTGCCTCCATTATGAGTGAGCCAGCCAGCCTGAGTTCTTCCTTCAAAAGGCCAATTGCAGAGGAAATCTGGGCAGAACGTAGACTGTTGCTGCAGACAAGCTCTGCAAGGTTAGGGCTCTTATGGGCTGGAGAGAACCTTACAGGTTTCATTTCAAAAAGACGCACGCCAACTCCCTGTTGTGCTGCCTGCCATGCAGCCTCGCATCCTGCAAGTCCTGCTCCGATAATAAGTAGTCTCTTTTCCATGCGTCCTGCCTTTAAAGATGAGTTCCCCTTTGTTGATTTAAGAAATTTCTTCACCTGCCTTTTACTAAATGGCTTTATTATCTTCAATAAAGAATTCGAAATAATTCGGGAAATATAAGATTGACAGGTAGTTATTACTCGAATCTGCAAGAATGCAGCAAAAATTTAAGAGATAATAGAGATAGTGGATGTAGCAGACTAGAAAATTTTATAGATAATTATCGTAACATATTAGCCTCAATATGTCATACCTAGAAATATACGCAAGACTAATTT
>JAMOUE010000098.1 GCA_027068235.1 Deltaproteobacteria bacterium
TTTTTTTTCTCTTTTTCCCTGGGAGCCTCTCGTATGAGCTTCAAAAAGGTATGTAACAACAATTGGCATGTCTCAATGCCATAGCTGGAACGGACATAGGTATTGAAATTTTTTAGAGAAAAGGAGCGTAAATCATAGACCAAGGCAGCCCAATTCTTAAAAGGATGATGTAACTCGAAGAGAAGATGGTCCGCCTGCCTCAAAACTCCTTTGTAACCCTCCACGGCCTTTCGCAAGACCTGATACTTCTCTTCAATCTCTACCTCTTCAACCTGGGTCTCTTTAAGATTTATCTCAAGGGCCTTGGATTGAGCTATAGGTGTTGTCATAATTAAAGTGCCTTGTTCTCCTCCATGTGCAATATCAGATCCAAGAGTCTATTTGAATAACCCCACTCATTATCGTACCAAGCCATCACCTTAACCAAGGTGTCCTCAATTACTCTTGTTGAAAGCGCATCAACAATAGAGGAACGTGGATCTTTGATAAAATCCGTTGAAACAAGAGGCTCTTCAGTGTAGCCAAGAAACTTGTTGCTAGCCTCCCTCAATGCCCCATTCACCTCGGGAACGGTTGCTATTTTTTCAACCCTGACCACTAGATCAACCAAGGAAACATCTGGCGTTGGAACCCGTACTGCAAGCCCATCAAACTTGCCCTTGAGCTCTGGGATCACCTTGCTCACTGCTGCAGCCGCTCCTGTCTTGGTGGGAATCATGTTCAATGCAGCAGCCCTTGCCCGCCTGAGATCGGAGTGGGGAAGGTCTAAGAGCCGCTGATCATTTGTGTATGCATGGATTGTTGTGACTAGCCCACTAACGATACCAAATCTGTCCATGATTACTTTGGCCACAGGCGCCAAACAGTTGGTTGTACAAGAGGCGTTTGATATGATCTTATGGTTTACAGGGTCGTAGTCGTCTTCATTTACTCCCATGACAATTGTTATATCTTCTCCCTTTGCAGGCGCTGTAATTATAACCTTTTCAGCCCCAGCCTCTAAATGGCCAGATGCAAGGGTTGCCTCTCTAAACCTACCCGTTGCCTCAATAACATATTCAACTTCGCTGTCTTCCCAGGGGATTTTGGCTGGTTCCTTAACATCAGTAACCCTTATTCTCTTTCCATTTACTGTAATACCTTCGTCATCATAGGAGACATCGCAATCCAACCTACCCATAACTGAATCATATTTTAAAAGGTGGGCAATAACATGATTGTCTGTCAGGTCGTTTACTGCCACAATATCGATATCCTTGAACTCTGGATACATCATGGAGGCCCTAAAAACATTCCTGCCTATCCTACCAAAACCATTAATTCCTACCTTTATAGCCATGTCGACCTCCTAAGATTTTTTATTTTTAAAATTAATCACTCTGCAAACAATTTCATCGTCATAACAGCAAATTTCCCTGTCGTCTTGTCTGGTGGACAGGCAAAAGAAAAACCAAATTTGATATAAAAAGATATGGCCCTGCTGTTTCCCTTATATACATCAAGAACTACCTTCCTAACATCTTGCTTCCTCCAAAAATCCAATGCCTTTGTCAGCATATAATAACCATATCCTTTTCCTTGATATGGCTCATCCACTGCTATATTCAAAAGATATCCCTCCAGTGCAACAGTCCTAAAACAAATATATGCCAAGATTTGTGAAGTCCTTGACCTGGGGGTAATGACCCAAAATTTAACACCTGCCGCAGTCATTTCATTTTCCAGCCCCTTAATACTCCACGGAATAGGTTGAACCCTGCTTTCAATCAGGTGCAACTGGTGCAGATCTGAAATTCGTGCCCTTCTCAGAATAAGATTATCCATTCAACACTGTTGTCACTGGAGTACTTCTAGCCTGACATAATCTAATGTTACAAGGCTGCACGGCCATCACGAGGGATCGTCACGTTTTTGTTGCCTTGGATTGGAGATTGCTTAGCTCTGCTCGAAATGACAGGAGCAAATTTGTCATCTCTTTTCTTTGTACTCCAAGTATACCTCAGGTATTTCTTAAATATTTCCAGGGGAAAGCTACCTTTTCAGTATTTGGGTTGCCTGGTTTATACTTTTTCTTGCATATTCCACTATTGACTTGGCCGCTTCTGCCAATGTCATGGACTCTCTGCACTGGGAAAGTCTTATAAGCATAGGAAGGTTTACACCGGTAATAACCTCAATTTCTCCTTCTTGAAGAAAACTTAGGCTCATATTGGCTGGAGTACCGCCAAACATATCAGTTAATATGAGAATGCCATCACCATCATCGACCTGCTTTATCGCCTTCTTGATAGCGTTTTGCATCTCATCCACACTGGTTGATGGATCCACTGTGAGAGCAACTATATTTTCTTGCTCTCCAACAATAAAACTGGTGGTTTGCACAAGCTCTTGGGCAAGACTTCCATGGGCTGCAACCACTACTCCGATCATGATCTAACCCTCTCTGTCTAGATCTCGATGGGTGACAATAACTTCTTCACCATCCTGTGTAAACATTTCACCAAGCCACCGAGCAATAGCCACACTCCTATGCCTGCCACCAGTACATCCTATTCCCACTGCCAAATAAACCTTGCCTTCAGCCCTATACTGAGGAATCAAAAAAGAGAACATAGATTCAAGATGTTTCAAAAACTCCTTTGTCTCGCTCTTTTCATGAACAAAATCATAGACCCTCTGATCCATACCAGTTAGCGGCCTCAGCTCAGGATCAAAATAGGGATTGGGTAAAAAACGGACATCCAACATCAAACTTACATCTGCAGGCACTCCATATTTAAACCCAAAAGAGATTACATGAATCAAAGGCTTGGTCAGATCATCTCTAAAAGAATACATGTCAAGTACAACTTGACGGAGTTCATGCACATTACGCTTGGATGTGTCTATATAGTTATCAGCAGATTCCCTTAGTCCTCTAAGCCTTCTGCGTTCTTCTTTTATGGCCCCTAGAAGATCCTCTTTTTGTTGCAAAGGATGTTTGCGGCGGGTCTGACTAAACCTTTGAACCAAAACATTATCTGAAGCATCGAGAAACAGTAATTCTAGGTGAAACCCTTTTTCTTTAACCTGTGCAAAGATAGAGGCATACTGATCCAGAAACCCTTTTTCCCTAACATCCATTACCAAAGCCACCCTTGTCGGGATGGCTGTGCTATTCTCGCTTAGTGAAAGAAAGTCTGGCAAAAGTGCAATGGGCAGGTTATCCACACAGTAATATCCAAGGTCTTCAAAGGCTCTTAAGGCCGTACTCTTACCAGAGCCTGACATGCCAGTGATTATTACTGTCTGGATGTTTCTGGAGTGTTCTCCTGTCAAACTAACACACCGTAA
>JAMOUE010000099.1 GCA_027068235.1 Deltaproteobacteria bacterium
CCCAGCGGCCTGCCTGTTTCCGACGATCCCACGGTGATGCAGCAATTCTTGCAAGACAAACCCTACGTGCATCATCCGTAATAGATATTGGTTACAGGTAGCAAAAATTAGTAACTAATGCCTTCTTGGCAGCCCCAATGGGGGATAGTTGATGTTCTTGTCTTGCTCAGAATAAACTTATGAGTGGCTAAAATTGCATTTGCCAATATATTAAAACTAAACTATACTTGTTAGATTGGAAGCCTCAATGGGCAGTAGTCCATGAAAGTAAAAAAGATAGGTGGCCGAGAGCTGAGGAGCTAGTTTCTCGGTTTCTTAATTTTATTTATCATCTGGAATTATCATGTCTCCAATTCGTGTATTGTTAGCGGACGATCATCCTGCCTTACGTAAAGGTATTCGTACCATTCTGGAAATGGAAGATGATATTAAGGTAGTGGCAGAAGCAGATGATGGTGAAGAAACCATGCGTCTGATTGATGAAACTCAGCCAGATGTTATGATTTTGGATGTATCTATGCCTCGTAAGTCGGGCCTGGATGTGATAAAAGAATTGTCCAAGCGTTCTGTTTTGACCAATGTATTGGTATTAAGCGCATATGATGATGAAAACTTTATTACAGAGATGATCGAATCTGGTGCTGCTGGCTATTTGTTAAAGAGGGAAGCACCTGAAACTATAGTTGAGGCAGTTAGAGGGGTTGCAGCTGGAGAAACAGGATGGTTTAGCAAAGCTATTATCGAAAAGATTATTCAACAAACTAAAAATCAATTTATCCCGCGACCCAGATTAACCGAACGTGAAAAAGAGATATTGCACTATCTGGCTCTAGGCTGGCGTAACACTCAAATAGCTGATAAATTAAATATTTCAGAAAGAACTGTGCGTTATCATTTGCGTAACATCTATGATAAAGTAGGGGCAGATTCGCGCGGCATGGCTATTGCATGGGGTGTTCAGCATGGTTTTGGTAAAGATCAGAAGGCGTGAAATATTAAAATGAATGGGTAACATTTGGGTCTTTGGGGTATTAGTGTTCACAAAAATTATGAAATTTTTATAAAAAACTGTCGCAGTCGACAGGTTAATGCATTTGTAAATATGTTATAATGTGTGAACCTAAAGGCGTAGAATAGCATACGCATACGATAGACAGGGAAACAATTTCCTCGATTTTGCCGGCGGAGGTTTCAAATGGCTCACAGATTTCAGAAAGTTATCCATCTTATTTCTACCGATCCAGAATTTCGACAACAGTTCATATCCCATCCCCAGCTAGCTGTTTCAGATTTTGACTTGCAGGAAGAGGAAGTAGATATCCTGCTAACGATGCACAGGGATTTTCTTGCCAGCAATGAGGTTTCTCACGCTGAAAATGGTCCCTTTGGCTGGAATTTGCCAGGTGTTGTAGCTGAAAGCGGTCCCTTTGGCTGGAACTTGCCGGGTATAGTGACAGCTGAACAGCAGGCGGCTGAAAGTGGCCCCTTTGGCTGGAACCTGCCGGGCGTAGTGACGGCTGAGCAGCAGGCGGCTGAAAGTGGCCCCTTCGGCTGGAACCTGCCGGGCGTAACGAATATTACTGCTGAATCATAGGTCTATAGGCGAGCAAGGCTGTTACTAGCAAAACAATAGTATAGAACAAAGTTGTTCAAGCTAAGCTAGGTATGTATAATTCCTGCCGTGCTATTTTTTGCCATATAGCATGACATTTGCTATGCATATTGTAGGCTGGGATTATGCATCCAGCGGTCGTTATTGATTATCATTGCTCTCTATAGCGTGAATTAGATTGTTTGCTGCCTCTTTAGTACAAGTCTATAATCTGTTAAAATCGATCACTCTCTCTTCAACCTTGAGTGATAACGATTCTTACGCGCAGCTTATAGTAGCATTGTTGGATAGAGAATATAGGCAAGAATCTGGTGATTTTTCACCCACAGCATTGCCTCTTCTTACTTGCAAGGCTGCCGGAGGAACAATAGATGATGCAGTGCCCGCTGCTGCTGCTTGGCGGGCATTGTATATTGCTGCCAAATTACTTGATGATGTAGAAGACGGAACTCCAATAGAGGTAGACGGGCGCAGGATTACACATCCCGAAGCAGCCAATATAGCGACAGGTTTTATAACTTTATCTAATCTTGCATTATTGGAAAGAAAGGGGAAAACAAGTTACTTCAATGACAAGGTGAAGGATCTGGTTGTCGAATTTAATCGTGCAGTATTACACATGGCTTCGGGACAACATAGAGATATTTCTCCAGATGAAGATTTGGATCTGGAATCTTATCGTGAAGTTATGTCGGCAAAATCAGGAAGCTTTTTTCAGTTGGCAGCTTGGGCGGGCGCCAGGTGTGCTACAGATGATGTTGGTACGCTTTCATTGTTTGAAGCGTTGGGATATAATTTGGGTATGATGCTTCAGCTAAATGATGACTTGAAAGATTTTAGAGAATCTTCGCCCGGAAATGATTTAGCTGAGGGGCATCGTACATTCCCTGTTTTCTATGCACTCTCAGTTGCTTCACCTTTTGAAAGAGAGCGACTACAAAAATGGTTGGCCGAAGCTCGTGAGAATCAGCAAGCAGAAGAAAATGCACGTAACCTCATAAAGGTGTTAGGAGGGGAGGTATATGTTTTAGCTGAGATTATGAGATATAGACGTAGAACAACGAAAGTGTTGGAACAAATGAACTTGCAAGATGAGACTCATGGCGAGATAGAAAAATGGTTGATACGGCTTTCATTATTACCCAAGAAATCTAACAATCAGATTCATGATTAAAATCCGATCCAAAACTGGCTGCCCCTTTCAAATGGCAATTGTGAGGGATATAACTTTTAATCTGATAGCTATTATTACATTGCTGGTGCTGATTTGGAGCATGTGGACTATTGTAAGCATGCCATCTATTGGGATAGGAATAACTTTATCAAAAGAGTACAAGGTTTTGAATATTAATGATAAAGCTGCTGTATCAGATACAATCAAACCTGGGGATATTATTATTTCACTCAACGGGATACCTGTTTCAGAATTAGAGTCGCCATTTGATGGCTTACATCCAGGAGATACTGCTAAATATTTGGTGCAAAGAGATGGGCAACTTCATTATGTAACGCTTAAACTTAAGCCAATACCGCTACGCTCGTTAATCATGGAGTTAGAGCCAATTTTCGTGGGATTTGTTTTTTGGCTTGCAGCAATATTAGTGTGGCTGCTTTCTCCCGGGCCCGGAGTTAAACAAATTTTCTTTCTTTTGGGGCAAACTACTGCCAATATGTTTGCGCTAGGGGCAATTTCAACATTTAAAAGTAATTCTTTTGAA
>JAMOUE010000100.1 GCA_027068235.1 Deltaproteobacteria bacterium
TTTGCCACAGCACTTTATCTGCTGGATGACCCTGTGAAGATGCGTGCACGCCTCAACGTGGACAGTTATATAGTCTGCCCCAGCACTGGCAAAGGCCTCTATGTATCGTTCAGGTTCAACTATCATGAGATGCACGTCAAGCGGCAGGTCTGTTACCGGCCTTATTGCCTCTACTACCAGGGGGCCAATGGTTATATTTGGAACGAAACGGCCATCCATCACGTCTACATGAATCAGATTGGCCCCGGCCTTCTCAACAGCCTTAATCTCTGCCCCTAATTGAGAAAAATCTGCTGATAAAATGGAAGGTGCTATTTGTACTTTCATAATGGCTTAGTTATATAGTCTATGAACAAAAAAAATGGAATAGGAGAAGAAGATATGGACACAAGATGCCTTTCTGAAAAGATGGTCGGTTTTATGGAACGCTCCTCATGGATAAGAAAGATGTTTGAGGAAGGGGCAAGGCTCAAAAAGGAGCACGGAGCAGATAAGGTGTGTGACTTTAGCCTGGGCAATCCTGATTTACCTCCACCCCAAGCCTTCAACCAGGCCCTGATAGAGGCGGCATCCAGCAACGAACCGGGAATCCACGCATATATGCCAAATGCTGGTATCCCCTGGGTGCGTGATAGGGTTGCAGAGCAGGTGTCTAAAGATCATGGGGTCAAGCTCTCAGGCGAGGAGGTTATAATGACCTGCGGTGCAGCCGGAGGCCTCAATATAATTTTCAAGGCAATACTCAACCCTGGAGACGAAGTGATTGTGCCAAGACCATATTTTGTTGAGTATGGCTTCTACACTGACAACCATCTTGGCAAACTTGTGCCAGTAGAGTCCAACCACGATTTTTCACTAGATATCGAGGCCATAAAAGATGCCATTACAGACAAGACAAAGGCCATACTTATCAACTCGCCCAACAATCCTTCAGGAATCATCTACGATGAGGACTCTATAAAGGCCCTTGCCAGTCTTCTTGGCGAAATTGCCCAAGAAAAGAATCAGACCATCTTTCTTATCTCAGATGAGCCATACAGAAAAATCGTATTTACAGGTAATCAGGTTCCTCCTCTCATGACCCACTACAAAGATACTATAGTGACAACTTCTTTTTCCAAGGATCTTTCCATACCTGGCGAACGCATTGGTTATGTGGCAGTCCATCCTGAGATTTCAGAAAAGGGCCCACTTCTTGGTGCAATGACCTTGGCCAACAGGATACTTGGATTTGTAAACGCTCCTGCACTTATGCAGCGTGTAGTGGCAAAGGTGGTGTCTGAAAAGGTTGACACATCCATCTATGAGAGGAGAAGGGACCTTTTTGCATCTATTTTAGAAAAGGCAGGTCTTAAGTTTACTATGCCTCAAGGGGCCTTTTACTTTTTTCCAAAAAGCCCAACAGCAGATGAGACCTTGTTTGTTAAGGCCCTGCAGAAGGAGTTGATCCTGACGGTACCAGGGACAGGCTTTGGACAGCCAGGCTACATCCGTATAGCCTTTTGCGTGGAAGATGAAGTTATAAAAAGGTCAGAGGACGGGTTTAAAAGGGCTGTAGAAAGCCTGTAAGAGAGTTGTCAGATATCTCCTTTATTCTCGTTGGCCTGATTGCCTTTGTTGCAGGGTTTGTTCAGGGGCTGAGTGGTTTCGGCTCGGCCCTTGTTGCAATGCCCCTGCTACTTCAGTTTCTACCTGCCCGTGAGGCAACACCATTTTGTATTCTCATGGGGCTTGTGATTACTACTATGTTGAGCATAGGCCTTAGAAGGCACCTAAATTGGAAAAAGATTGCGCCCATCTTTTTGGGATGTCTTCCTGGCATAGTACTTGGAACCTATTTTCTGAAGACCGTTGATAACCTGCTTGTAAAAAGGCTCCTTGGCCTCATATTAATTGTTTACAGTCTTTTTAATCTCTTTGGCAAGGTAAGGCCCAGGAAGATAAACCCCATGTGGGGAGTTGTAGCCGGCTTTCTCACAGGTACAATTGGAGCAGCCTTCAGTGCCGGCGGGCCGCCTACCATCATCTACACCAGCCTGACAGATTGGGACAAGGATGAGATAAAGGCCACCTTGTCAGGTTTCTTTTTGCTTACGGGGCTGTTGATTGCTGTAGCCCATGCAGTGGCAGGGATAACCACAAAAAGAGTGCTTTTGCTCTTTGCCGCCGGCTTGATACCAGTCATCCTGGGTACCAGGCTAGGTTCAAAAGTTTATGAAAAGATGTCTCACAAGAGCTATCTAAAGCTTATCTTTTGTCTTCTTTTGACCATGGGTGTGTTGCTGGAAATAAACTTTTAAGACCTCTATTTTTGACAAAGGATATAAAAAGGTACGAGTTATAGGGGGTGTTCTATCTTCTTTTTGGCCCATTCAAGGGCCTCCATAACCCGTGGCGCAACAAGTTTTTTGGCCTCTTCATAGGAGACCCATTTGTATGCATCGTGCTCTGGTTTTCCTATCTCAGGATTCACTGGGAGTGAAATATCCTTGGTCTTGGTTTCAGCCAGGTAATAACGGGCAACCTTTCTGCCGCGGTTGTATGGGCCAGTTTCTCTAAAGTCGTAACCCCACTTGAATTCCAGGTCATTAATGGTGGTTTCTTCCTCGGTTTCTCTTTTGGCAGCCTCTATCGGGTCCTCTCCTGGCTCTACAATTCCCTTTGGGAAGTCCCAATATCCGTAGGCGCGTAAAAGAAGGAATTTCCACTCTCCATCTTCATCCTTTCTAACAACAATTACTCCGGCTGAAAGAATGGGCTTTTGATGCGTCATCACAGTACCAATCTCTTTTCATGGGTTATTCTGTAATCAAGGTAGTACAGTACCGGCACCACCATCCTCGAAAAAATTGTTGCTGCAACTTCACCAGCCATAAGAGATATGGCAAGTCCCTGAAAGATTGGATCAAATAGTATTACAAAAGAGCCTACAACAACGGCAGAGGAGGTGAGCAACATAGGCCTGAACCTGATGGCGCCAGCATCTATGACAGCCTCCTTCAGAGGCATTCCCTCTGCCAATCTGAGCTCAATAAAGTCAACAAGTATGATGGAATTCCTTACCACAATGCCTGCGCCAGCAATAAAACCAATCATAGAGGTGGCAGTGAAAAATGCGTTCATCATGGCATGGGCTGGTATGATGCCTATCAGGGAAAGTGGAATCGGAGCCAATATGACAAGAGGAACTGAGTAGGACTTAAACCAGCCAACAACCAGGATGTATATGAGCACTATGACTACGGCAAAGGCTATACCCATGTCTCTGAAGACTTCATAGGTGACTTGCCACTCTCCATCCCATTTCATCACCCATTTGTCAGGCGAAAATGGTTGGGTGGTGTAATAGATTTCTATTCCGGTCTTTCCGTCAGGGGTTTTTAGCTTTTCAAGGGCCTTGTTTGCCTTCAAAATGGCATATACAGGGCTTTCTTCTTCGCCAGCCACATCTCCTGTAACATAGACCACTGGTTTCAGATTTTTGTGATAGATGGGATGTGGTTTTATAACATCCTCAACATGGGCAAGCTCTGCCAAAGAGACCATGTTGCCAGACATTGAACGCACCTTCATGGAGGCAAGATCAAGTTCGTCACTGCGTTCACTTCTTGGCAGTCTTACGATTATATCCACATCCTCTGTTGCAGATGGCACGTGCAGCAGCCCTACCTTTGCGCCAGCTACATATGCCTGGAGCACCTGAAGTACCCTTGCAGGTGGAACACCAAGCTGAGCCGCCTTGTCTTTTTCAACAACTACACGGTATTCAGGTTGAGGATCTGTCATGTACCAGTCAACATCAACAACACCCTCTGTGTTTTCAAATATGGATTTAATCTGTCTGGCCACCTCTATTTGTTTTTCATAGTCGGGTCCATAGACCTCTGCCACAAGGGTCTGTAAGACCGGGGGCCCTGGTGGTATCTCTGTCACCTTGATTCTGGCATTAAATTTTTGGGCAACCGCTTGCAGTTTTGGCCTGAGCCTTTTGGCAATGTCATGGCTCTGCTCGCTTCTTTCATCCTTTGGTAAAAGGTTTACCTGGATGTCGGCAACATTTGGCCCTTGCCTCATATAATAGTGACGCACCAGGCCGTTAAAGTTGAATGGCGAGGCGGTTCCTATGTAGAGTTCGTAGTCTGTCACAACCTTTTCTTTGTCAAGCACATTGCCAAGGGCCTCTGCAACCCTGGCAGTCTGCTCCAAAGAGGTGCCTTCAGGCATGTCAATAATCACCTGAAACTCGCTTTTATTGTCAAAGGGCAACATCTTCACCCTGACAACCTTGAAATAGATCAGGGAACAGGCAAACAGGAACAGCACTCCCATTAATCCGAGAAATAGCCAGCGCTGGTACACCTTGTTGAGCAGGTGCCCCATGGCCCATCTGTAGATCTTGTCGAGCCATGTTTCTTCTTCTGTCTTTTCCTGTTCCTTTCTGCCTAGAATGTGATAGGCAGTCCAGGGGGTGATTACAAAGGAGATGATCATTGACAGAAACATGGCAACTGAAGCCCCTACAGGCATTGGACGCATATAAGGCCCCATGAGACCGCGAACAAAGGCAAGTGGCAATATGGCAACAATAACGGTGAAAGTTGCTAGGATCAGGGGGCTTCCAACCTCTACGACCGCCTCCACTATTATGTCTTTTAATGGACGCCCTTTGTTAAAGGGCAGGCGGACGTGGCGAACTATGTTCTCAACGTCCACGATGGGATCATCCACCAGGATACCGATACAGAAGATAAGGGCAAAAAGGGTGACCCTGTTGAGGGTATAGCCGTGGATGTAATAGATGAAGAGGGTAAAGGCCAAGGTTACAGGGATTGCCACCAACACAACAAGACTTGCCCTTATTCCAAGGAGCAGGGCCATCAGTATTGCAACAGAAATGGTGGCTATTGCAAGGTGCTCAAGAAGCTCGTTGGACTTTTCTCTTGCAGTCTCTCCATAGTTCCTTGTTATGACATAACGAATGTCATCAGGCAGGATAAAGCCCTTTACCGCCTCTACCTTTCTTATCACCTCATTGGCTAAAAATGTTGCGTTCCAGCCCTTTCTTTTGGCAACGGCTATGGTTACAGCCGGTTTCAGCCCACCTGGGTTGAAATCGATTCCTGGCTTTTCCTTATGGCCAGCCCCTGCACCTATAAGCACGTACGACTCTGGTTCTTCTGGGCCGTCTATAATGTCTGCTATCTGCCCAAGACGTACAACCCTTCCCCTTACAACCTTAACGACAGCCTGTTTCACATCTTCAACAGAAGCGAAAAAGTTGTTGAGTCTAAGTGAAAAGGCCCGGTTGTCTTTGGTAATGTCTGCTATCCATGATGCCTGATTCTGGGACGAGAGGGCTTGGATAACATCTACAGGGTCCAGGCCCAGGCTTGAGAGCGCCTCCTGTTTTAAATTGATACGTATTTGGCGCCTTAACCCGCCTTTTATAAAGGTCTCGCTTATTCCTGGTATCTGTTTTATCTCTTCCCTTAGCCGGGAGGCCACCTGTCTTAGCTGTAGGCTGCTGTAACCATCTCCCCATAGGGTTAGACAGACTATTGGCACATCATCTATTGAATGGAGTTTTAGCAGGGGTTTGCTGCAACCAGGTGGTATCCAGTCAAAATGGGAGTAAAGTTTGTCATAGGTCTTGAGCAGGCTGTCTTCAGTATCTTCACCTACATAAAAGCGTACTACTGTTAGAGCCTTGCCATCCATGGCAGTGGAATAGACATATTCCACCCCAGGGATCTCCCATAGCAGTCTTTCCATAGGGCCAATGACGCGCTTTTCTATCTCCTGTGGGCTTGCCCCTGGCATACTCACCATGACATCCACCATGGGGACTACTATCTGGGGCTCTTCCTCACTAGGGGTAAAATAGATGGCAAACGCCCCAAGGAGCAATGAAAAAAGGACTATTAGCCCTGTAAGCTTAGAATCTACAAATGTTCTTGTGATCCAAGTAAGAAATGGTGCCTTGTGTGTGATCGATGGCTTATGAGAACCTCCCTGGCTACTCAAGTCGTCCGCCCTCCCTTGCCTGCGACAGATTGGATGAAACTATCTCTTCGCCCACACTGAGGCCACTTAAGATGGTAACATATGTTTCACCATGGTCTCTGCCTTTGGGAACATCCTGGAGAGTAGGGAGAAACCCCTTGGATGTCTTGAGCCACTTTTTGCCAAGACGCACTATCCTCCAATGTACCATCTTATTGTCGTCCACAACATAAACTCCGTTTATGCCGGCCCGTCTCACCACCACCTTCTCTGGTAGAATAATACCAGTTGTTTTTCCAGTGTTCACAAAAATTCTGCCAAAAAGCCCACTTTTAAGTGGCAAAGAGTCTAAGTCGGCAAGCAGCGTAAAGGTATGGGTGTCTGGCTGGGATGAGCGTTGCACATGGACTACTTTGGCCTTTGTAATCAGGTCTAGAGCCGGTACAGATACGGTTACCGTCTCATTTGGCCTGATGTTGTCAATGAGCACATCGTCGATCTGAGCCTCAAACCAGAACCCTGCATCCTTGCCGTCTAACTTGATTAGTGGAATGCCAGGATTTACATAGGTGCCAGGATCTACCTTCCTATCGGCTATCCAGCCGTCTATTGGGGCTTTGATGCGTAGATAGGCAAGCTGATTCCTGGCCTCTTTAATCTGGGCTTCAATGGCCTTGATTTTTGCCTTTATTGCACCTGTTTGATTTTTAAGTGCAAGAAATTGGGTTTTGGCCCTGTCTAATTCGTCCTTGGTTGCAGAGTCTTCTTTAAAAAGTTTGCTGAACCGTTCAAAGTTTATCTTTGCATATTCGTATTTGGCCTCTATAGCGCTCAATTCTGCTGTGGCTGCTCCCCTTTGTTGATAAAGGGCCTTGATGCGGGCATTGACATCGGTATCATCAACTAGAACCAGAAGCTGCCCCTTCTGGACCTGATCACCGATTTGAACTGGTACCTCTTTGACATATCCTGGCATCTTAGCTGCCAATGTTACTTGTATCTTAGACCTTACCCGGCCAGGGAATACCATTATATTGGGTAGTTCAGTTGTTTTTACCTTTATCGTATTTGCCTTAAAGGCATGAACGACAGCCAGCTCTTCCTTGTCTTTCTCGTTGTTGCATCCTGTTGCAAGAAAGGTTGCAAGAACACACAGACAACAAAGCAAAACCCAGCTTACGTGCCTTTTGGTTATAATTTCACGCCTCTGCATATTTCCTCTCAATGTTGCCACTGGTGATATTGTTTTATTTTAGGACTTCTTTGCCTAGGATTCCAGCCATTCGTCTCAGTTCCGACCATGCAAGCCTTGCATCGTATCTAGCCGCTGCTTCTTCCAGACTAGTCTCCTTTACAGTGGTATCGGCTGCCAAGAGTTCAACCATGAGTGCCAAACCGTTGGAATAGCGGTTTTTTAGGATCTTTTGCCCCTCTTTTGCCTGTTTAACTGCCTCTTTGGCCACCTTAAGCTGTTTTTTTGCCGTTTGAAATCGAAAAAAGGCCTGGCGGACCTGAAGCTCTATCTGCTGTTCAACCTGTTTGAGCCTTGCCCCTGCCCTTTTCTTCTCAGCATCTGCCGCAGAGATAGAGGCAATGTCGCCAAAGCCGTTGAAGACGTTTAGTGAAACGGTTGCCATTAATGACCAAGAGTCGCCGCCAAAATATGCAAGATTCTGTCTGTCGCCTTCATACACTCCCATTATGTTTAGGGATGGAAGAAAACGAAAAAGACTTTGGCGGTATTGATATTCTGCAATCTCCTCTTGGCGTTTTGCCATAAAGAACTCTGGCCTATGTTTTTTGGCTGTTTCAATCCAGTAGTTGATTTGGTCCTCTTTTTTTTCTTCAAAATCCAAAGGAGACAAGATCCAAGAGGTTGCTTGATCTATGCCCATTGCACTGTCTAGTGCCGCTAAGGCAATGCGGAAATCGGATTCTGCCTTGAAAAGTTGCCGTTCAACCTTTGTCCTGTGCACAATGGCTCCTAAAAGATCTGATTTTAGAACGAGCCCTGCGTCATACCGTTTGCGTGCAAGTTTTTCATGCTCCTGCGCCGTTTTAAGTGCCAGTTGCAATACTTCTACCTTGTCCTTGGCAAGAAGGGCCTGGCAGTAGGCCTTTTCAACTGTAAAAAGGACTGTTTGGGCAACTTGCAGATAGCCAAGATCCGCTATGGATTGGGCCAGCTTGGAAGTCTTGTATCCTATATATTCCCTGCCTTGATTAAATATGGGCTGCATCATTACCAGCCTGTATCTCCAGTTGTCTCTGAAGTCTGGGTTGTTCAAGCGGCTTACCTCAAAGTCTGATGGAGAAAAGTCTGCCTGATTTAGTTTGTGTGAAAATACCATAACAGGATTGTCAGTGTGACTGTAGGCAAAGTCAACGTTTACTTTAGGCAAGAATGCACTGATGGCCTGTCCAACATTGGCATCCGCTTTTTTAACAGATGCCTTTGCCTGCAGCATCATGGGGTTGTTCTCAAGTGCCTTTTTAAAGGCAGCGTTCAGAGTAAGCCTTTGAATAGATGTTGTATTGGTACCATCTGAAGCAGCTGCCGGCAGGGAAAGAAATACCAGCACAAAGGTATAAATCGATATTATTACGCTTTGCTCTAGGCTTTTGGTATTCATTTGGTAAGAAATCTTGTCCTGGACTTTAAGACCTTATCTTTTAAACTCGTTTCAGTGTTATAAAAAGTTATATTGCACATTCAAACCTTCAATAAATGACTTTAACAAAATATTGAATAACTTTGAAACTATTAATATTAAATGATGTGCTGATTTTGGCAATCAAAAAAGAAAGAGTGATTCATGGACGCTAACACTCGCCGGGAATTAACATCTGTTATTGGGGATATAAGGAGCGGTCGATACCAACAGGCATGTAAGACATTGGAGGAGCTGGTTGGGAAAGGTTCCAAGCATCCAGAAGTTATTGGGCTTCTTGGAACGGTAAAGATGGAGCTTGGAGACTTTGATGAGGCCGTAAAGTCATTTGAGCAACTTTTGCTTGCCCATCCAAACCATGTTCCAACGCTTTACAATATGGCTAGAGCGCTTCAGATGCAGGGTAAAAATCAAGACGCCCTCAAAATCTATGCGAAAATCACCTCTATAGATCCAAATTTTTTTCATGCCTGGAATAACCTAGGGCTTATTTACAAGGAAACTGGAGACTTGGTAAGGGCCAAAGAGATGATGGAAAAGGCCGTTGCCATTGCGCCAGACCATGCCCCACTGCTGAACAACCTTGGTGTTGTTATGGAGATGCTCGGGGAGCTTACAAAGGCCAAGAGCCTCTTTGAAAGGGCAGTAGCCCTGAAAGACAACTATTTTTCAGCTCGTTTTAATCTTGGCTGCCTGCTTTTTCGTTTGGGTAGTTTCAAGGAGGCTGAAAATCATCTTTTATGGGTCATTTCTCAAGAAAAGGACGAGCCCACAGCGCGTTTTCTTCTCCAGGCTATGGGGCAAATGGAGGAGCCAAGGCGGGCGCCTGTGCATTATGTGCAAAAGACCTTTGACGAGTGGGCAGAACAATTTGAATATAAACTTGTAAATGAATTGGAGTACAAAACTCCAGAGAAGTTGTTTGCCTTTCTAAAGCCCCACCTAAAAGATGATAGCCATATTATGGATCTTGGGTGTGGAACCGGTCTTGGTGCAGATCTTTATAGGCCTTTGGCTTCATTTCTTGCAGGCATGGACTGCTCCAGCAAGATGCTTAAAAAGGCCAAGGAGAAGGGAATTTATGATGCCCTTTATCTGCACGACATAGAAAAAAGGTGGCCTTTGCAACAAAAGTTTCATGTGATCTACAGCGCCGATTGTTTGTGCTATTTTGGAGATCTCAAGGTCGTGTTTCAGAGGGTAAGAGATGCCCTGCATCCTGGAGGGATATTTGGGTTTTCTGTTGAAAAGGCGGATACCAAAGAGGTTGGTTCAAAGGGGTTTGTTTTAAGACGAAGTAGCCGTTATGCACATACAAGGCATTATGTGGAAGATTGCTTAAAGAGGGTAGGGCTTGTACCAGTAACAGATAGGGAAGTGACACTCAGAAAGGAAGCAAACAGTGGAGTAACAGGTTTTTTGTTTTGTGCAAAGCGGGCTTAAGGTTAGAGGTTAGATGTTACAGTGCTTTTAACGAAAGTCTCAATTTTTAGCAGAAGATTCGCCTATTGTTTTCCACCGTTTCCAGCTCATCCAAAATATCCTGCTAGATGCAAATAGTGCTGCACCTATGGCAATATAAATACTCCAGACAAGGGATCTGTTTAGTGGGCTTTTTCTAAGGAGAATGCCAAGCAGGATCATCCCCAAGATTAAGAGCCAGCTCTTTGATGGCATAAAACCAAAAAGACATGATGGTTCAGGCCTTTTAGATATTCTTGTAACTATCTTGCGGGCTGTCTTTTCCAAGACGACTTTTGCCTTAAACAGACCTGCCACCAAAGCTACAGATATCCACAAGGGTTTGTAAGGGTCGGTTAGGTTAATAATATGTAAAAGACCGCGCAAAAAAAGAAAGATACCAACCAAAGACCACATAATGGCAGCGGCTAACATCTGGCTCTTAAGACAAGAGGCGGGCATCCATTTTCTAGGGGTAGGATGTTTCTGTGATACCATGGAGTTGAGATTAAGACTGCTTCATTACTTCGTCAACCTCCATCCCTAAATGAATAGGGCTGCTTGCTGAGGGGGTAGGGGGAACAAGCAGCCCTAAAGGGAGGAAGGAATTGGAGGTGTCTTGAAAGGAGGAGTCATTATGTTCGGGCTACCTCATAAAAGAGGTAGATTTGCAAGACAACCTTCAAAACTTTTTACTCTACAGGTGGGCCAGAAAGTACTTTAGAAAGCCACTTTTTAAGTTCTTTTGTGGGGTTGTAGACCCCAACACCTGCCTTTTTGCCACCTTCTTCTATTGATTTGAAAAAAAGCTCTTTATCTACTGGAATCTTGGCCAACTCTTCCACCTCTTTTGAATCCCTTCTAAGTAGGGTGACCTGAGGCGGGCTTTCCCAGTCATAAATGACAAAATAATAGGACTCGTCTTCACCGCTTCTAACAAAATCGTTTCCTCTCGTCCAACCAGCTCCCCATTCTAGGTACATATCTACAGCCTTTTCTGGGGTCATGTCCCAATCGATTTTGTCAATGATATCCCTGCGCTGTTTTAGTTCTTGAAGCCCCATAGTTGTCATTTTTTGGCCTCCTTATAGTAATTGAGAAAAATTCTCATGTTCTTTAATGTAACCCGAGTGGATGCTTAAGTCAAGAGTTTTAGGATTTTTTTTGTCTAATTAGTTAAAATAAGTATGTTTTAGGATTCGATTATTTTTCTTGACTTTATATCCATAGCCTGTAGGCTGCTGGTGTCACTTGCATTGAGGCCTGTCTGAGATAGTCCAAAATAATTATCCTTCAGTTCATTCCCCAAGCTTTTGACAACAGCAAGTCACTTAGTATGGATTCAGAAGTACCTTCCATGCGGTCTTCCCATGGGGGCTTTTCGAACCAGCAAGTGCAATACAAAGGGTCGGAAGTACCCAAAAATCTTTATTAATCAAAGGAGAGATCTCATGAAAGGAACAGTAAAGTGGTTTAATGATCAGAAAGGTTTTGGCTTTATTTCTCAGGATGAAGGACCAGATGTATTTGTCCATTACACAGCTATTCAAGGAGATGGTTTTAAGTCCTTGGAAGAGGGCCAGACTGTAGAGTTTGACATAACCGAAGGTCCAAAAGGTCCTCAGGCAGCAAATGTAAAATCATAGGCTGTCTACGTAAATCTATCTAAAATTAGGGGACAGGTCTTTGGATGGCCTGTCCCTTTTTATTTCCCAGAAGATAAAAAATAATGGGAAAAGTGAATTAACTAAGGAGAAGAGAAAAGATGAAGCTATATATTGGAAATCTGGCCTATAACGTGGCAGAGAAAGACGTTAGGGCCATGTTGGAAGAATATGGTAATGTCGAGTCCTTTGACTGGATAACAGACAAATACACTGGCAAGTCCCGTGGTTTTTGCTTTGCCGAAATGGATAACAGTTCTGCAGACAAGGCAATCAAGGCTCTGAACGGAAAGGAGTTTCACGGAAGGATGCTCAAGATAAATCAAGCGCGTCAAAACAAGAAAGACAGAAGGAAGAAGCGCCACTGGTAAGCATTTGTAGAAAAAATGTAGCCTTGCCCTTGGCTCAAATCAGGGTAATAGTTTAAGCCGCCATAAGTCTTGGCGGCTTTTTAATTGGTAAATCTGGTAAATCCAAAAAGGAGATGCAGAGACAAGATGTTGACCGTTTCTGGTCTGAGCCTTGAACTGGGAGACAGGGTCCTTTTCAAGGAAGTCGGTTTTTCCATTGCTAGAGGGCAGAGGGTGGGGCTTGTTGGCAGAAATGGCCAGGGCAAGACAACCCTTCTGAAGATACTTTGTGGCCTTGCAGAATACTCAAGTGGCACCATACAAAAGGCAAAGGACTTCAAGGTTGCCTATCTTCCGCAAGAGGTAGTTACTCCCCAAAAGGCTTCGATAACCGTATACAATGAGGCGGCTAAGGCCTTTTCAGGCCTGCTTCAGAAGAAAGAACGTCTAGATGCCATCTCGAAGAAACTTGAAGACATTGACGGAACTTCTTCCAGGCATCAGGCCCTTTTAACTGAGTATGACAGGCTTCACGATGAGTTGGACAAAGAGGGGTTTTATGCAGTAAAGAGTAGGATTGAGGCGGTTCTTTATGGCCTTGGCTTCAGTAAGGACGCACTTGATAGGCCGGTATCCTCTCTTAGCGGTGGCTGGATAATGAGGCTTGAGCTTGCAAAGATACTGCTTTCAGAACCCGACCTCATTCTCCTAGATGAGCCTACAAACCATCTAGACCTACCAAGTCTAAGCTGGCTTGAGAATTTTCTTTTGCAGCAGGACGCTGGCTGTCTCATTGTTTCCCACGACAGGACATTCCTAGACAATGTTGTAGAGGAGATATGGGAGCTGGAAGGCGGAAGGCTTGCCATGTACAAGGGAAACTATTCTTTTTACGAGAAAGAGCGGGAAAAAAGGGCCGCACAGTTGGAGACAGCCTGGCGAAATCAGCAGAAAAAAATAAAGGAGATGCAAGGTTTTATAGAGCGCTTCAGGGCCAAGGCCACAAAGGCAAGACAGGTGCAAAGCAGGATTCGCCAGCTTGAAAAGATGGAGTTACACGAGGCCCCTGTTAGAAGGCAAGAGTACTCCTTCAGCCTTCCAACACCTCCACGGCCAGGAAAGATAGTCCTTGAGGCAAAGGGGCTTTCAAAGGTCTATGGAGAGAAAAGACTGTTTTCAGATCTATCATTCATGATA
>JAMOUE010000101.1 GCA_027068235.1 Deltaproteobacteria bacterium
CTATGATATTAGAATTGGTCGCCAGTATGTATTTGGTGTTGATCAAAATATCCAATTAGATGGTTTGTGGATTCGGGGCGATAGGCCTTTCAATTTGAATTGGCTGAGTTTTGAAATATATGGTGGTATGCCTTCTCAGCCATTTGCTAATCTAAGGAGAGATGGGATAGGTGGATTGAACCTGGAATTCTATCCCATGAAAAATCTTATTATTCACGCTGATTCTACATTCTATAAAGAAAATTCTTGGACCCTTTATGCGGATTGGCGCCCTTATGAAAACCTCAGAATGGATGCTCATGGAGCCTTTATAAATAATCATGCGCGTTATGCCTTTTTCAACGTTGTAGGAGATATTGAAAAGACAGGTACTACCATCGCTTTTAAGTATTACAGGAATTTCGAAAATGAACATGAGTCTGACTTCATATTTGATTGGCAGTCTCCTGAGAAGGATCTTGGAAAGGATATAAAGAGACTTTATCTGGCTAGAGAGCGTGCTTACAATCAGTTTGATATTTCCATAAGTCAGGCTATTCCTACCCAAGAAGGTCTGGCCATATTCTCAAGGCTCAGTATCAGGAAGCTTGATTCCAGCCATGATGAGGACCTTTATACAACTGACTTCATCAGCTGGACCGCAGGTATCAATATTAATGAATGGCTGCATCTCGAAGGGTTTCACTTCTCTATTGGTATAACAAAATGGTGGGAAAATCGTGATACCTACTACGAGGCTAATTCAATTTCTGTTTTTGCCAACATCCGCCAGGAGCTTTTTGATAGATGGGAGATATCTGGTGGATATTATTTTAAGACTGAAGACGTAAATAGTCTCATAGAAAACGAAGCAGCCAATAACTACTATGGAGCTATCCGCTACCGTATGGATGAAAACAAGTGGGCTGAACTCAAATATGAATACGAGCGTGACGACTACTACAAAGAGTTTGGCGTAAGCGACATAAATAGTCTTACTGCAACAGTTTATGTAAAATTTTAGAGGGTTATGAACATCGTTTCAGGGGATAAGGATATGAAGAGGACAAAATCACTCACCATAATATTGGCTATTTTGGCCACGTTTGGATTTGCATTTTCCGGATGCAAAAAAGAGGAAGGCGGTCTCAAGTTTAATCACGAACTCCACGTGGTTGATAATGAGATGAAGTGTTCGGAGTGTCACGAGGCAGGTAAGGATGGAAAGATGGAAAATCCGTCTATGGATAAGTGTTCCGAGTGCCACGATATAGACCTTGATAATCCTTCCGATGACTGCCTTATGTGTCATACTTTAAAGAGTTCCTTGAATGACTATTCCGTAGAGGATTCGGTTCCTGAAAAGTCCAAGGGATATAGTGACGTAGTATTTACTCATGAGGCCCATGAGGATGTTGAATGTAATACCTGTCATAAGGGAATAGAGAAGGATGATACTCTTGCTGAATTAGAATGGCCAGAGATGGTAACTTGTCAGCAGTGTCATAATGGTGATGACGCTCCTTCAGAATGCGAGACATGTCATACCAAACTGAATAAAGAGACACCGCCTGAGAGCCATCATGGTGACTGGGCTATGCAACACGGTCCAGCAAGTCGCTTTGACAGATCGTGTGCGTACTGTCACGATAATCCAAAGAGATTCTGTAATGATTGTCACCAAACTCAAAAACCCAAGGATCACATATTTAACTGGAAGACAACTCAGCATGGACAAGATGCAACCCATGACCGGAGGCTATGTGCAGTGTGCCATCCGGCCTCATACTGTTCTGATTGTCATAGGAGTCAAAAACCTGTCTCCCATGCTAGAGGAGACTGGATGGCATATACGAGGGAAAATGGTCATGCTGAGGCGGCCAAACACAACTTCAGGAGTTGTAATGTTTGTCATACAACTTCCGAGTGCAGGCAGTGCCATCAAAACGTGATTCTTAGAAAGTAGTTGGAAAAAACTCGTCCTTTTCCTGGAATGGGAGGGCGATAGGGGAATATTAGTTTGAAATAGGTAAAAATTTCAGGAGGTTTAGTAATGATTCGTAAACCGGCTAAAACTACCACATTATTGTGGACCCTGCTGTTCGGGGCTTTGCTGCTGCCTCAGGTTGTCTTTTCGCATCCGGCAGTGCAGTTGCTGGATAGAAATGGCAACCCGATAGTAAATCAGCTTAGTTCTGTGGACGTCATAACGGCAGCCAACGGCTCCGTTTATAAGGCTGGTCCGGCCTACAGTCCACGCCAGACATGCGGTAAATGCCACGATTATGATGCTGTAACAAAGGCCTATCATTTTAGGGAGGGTGTTGGGCCTAATGGTGAGATTATTAATGACCATTGGTCAGATAAAGAGAATGACGGTACTCTCTACAAGTATCTTGCCAATGCCTACGGTCATCTTTTGAGTCCGGGGCAGTTGGGAGCATGGTGACCTCCCTCTTACCGCCAGGTGGCGGCTAAGAGTGAAAGAGGAAGCCTGAAAGATCCCTTTACAACAGAAGGTAAGCCATACTTCTTTGATCAAGGCATGGCTGACCAGATGGCTACTTGTTATTCTTGCCATCCAGGTGGAGGTCCTGCAGAAGGAATAGTTCAGAGTGATGGTACTGTTATACCCTTTGATGATCCATCCCTTTCGCCTGTACACAGTTATGATAGGGATTTCTATTCATATAGCCCCAATACCATTACGCAAGCCCTTTTGAGTCCTGGTTCCATCTCTGAGACCATGAGTGCCATTGGTGATCCACAAAGGGTGGACTGGAACAAAACTGGAGTTATGGAAGCAGATTGTTTGCTTTGCCATATTGATCCAGAAAGTCCTTATACACTTCATGCTGCTGATGGTCTTAAAGCCCAGGCCTTTAGACCCAGGTTAATGATTTTTGCCGAAAGGGAAAATGGTTCCATAAATAGGATTTCTCTTGGAATGCCTCTTAAAGATGGCCTTGCAAATGAGTCTGTGCTCAACTATACGGACCCGGCCCAGAGAATGGGAAGGCCTACTGCAATGATGGTCCTTGCAAAGCTTCCTGCCAAAAATGTCGGCGAGATGATGAAGATGTGGACAGATGGCCTGAAGCAAATGGAGGCCAATGGCATGAGCCTACCCTATGCCCTTTATGGTGAAAATGTTCAAAAGATCTGGGGCCCACAGGGGATCAAGGCAGAATACTGTGCAAATCCAAAGGGACCTGCTGATGAGATGCAAAGGCTTATGGCTTCTCGTAATGCCTTGATGCAGATGTTCCAGGGTTTCTTGCAGTATCTCAAGAGCAATGG
>JAMOUE010000102.1 GCA_027068235.1 Deltaproteobacteria bacterium
CTTGGTGGGTTTACCACGCCCATACAAAGGCACATGACACGTTTCGCAGGCCACCCTCCTGGTGTGATGGTTAAGCTTGGCCTCTTTTTTGTGAGGATTGGTGCCATGACAATGTTCGCACCTGACCCGATGACCATGGTCCCTTGGAAGTGCAAGTTGAGCCTTTCCTGGAGCTGGTGTCAGGTAGTTTCTGCCATCTATCTTATGCCCGAAGGTGGTGTGACAAACCGTACAGGAAAAATTGAGTCCTTTGGCGTCCATATGGACATCAAGTTCCCTAGAAGGCGAAAGCAGTGCCGTATTCATGTCGCCCCTTTTTACGCCATCGCCGCCTCCGCTGAAAAAATGGCAGGCACCGCAACTCCTTCTTGAAGTTGGTCCAACGTTTTTAGCTACATATTTAAGGTCGACTGGTTTGAAAATCTTTTTACCTGCAAAAATCTTTTCTTTATAAGGGGGATGTCCACAGTCGGTGGGAAACTTCTTGTAATTTCCTGTAGTATCGTGACATACAAGACAATCCATAGTGGACTGATTTTTAAAATCGAAGTTTTTATCTTTCCATCCATATCCAACGTGACAACTGGTACACCTGCACCAGTTTGATGTTACAGCTACTCAGAAGTTATTTAGCACATTTGCCTTCCCAAGAACTCGTCCCTCCTTAGTACGATATCTCCATGTCCAGTGAAGGCTTTTCTCCAACTGTTGACCAGCCAGATTATGACATCGCAAACAACCCTTACTGGTTACCTCAGGAGCTGTTGAAAAATCCTGATCGAGTTCCTTAAATTTCTTGTGATCTGCTGTAGTAGGAGACTTTGGAAAAAGCTTCTCATGCTGCTGCCTATTAAGTGATCGACATTCTCCGTAGGCAGACAACAAAATCAATATAAAAGCAAAGAAAAAAAGGTGTGATAGAACACGGCCCAGCATCATTCCTCCTCTTTTGACTGAAAAAATATCCCCGCTTATTACTGAGAGCCTTTTTTAGATGACATGAACCGTCATTACAGGCCCAGAAGGGCCGGAAAGCAATCCTCATTGTCATTGCAGAGGCAGCGCAGCTGCTGTGAGCGATCTCCAACTACCCTGCTCCTTCAGTGGGGATTGCTTCGTCGGCGCATTCGCACCTCCTCGCAATGACAGCAATCACTTTGTCATCTCTTTTACGCTCCCAGTAATAGTAAAAGTGCTTGTTTTAAACTTTGGTAATAGAGGAGAATTAAGTCAAGTAACAAATTTAACAAATGCTCAAAATTTTTGGGCCGTTTCCATACACTCTCCATCTATATAACTGATTGGAATGCAAAAGAGATGACAAACTTATTTGAGTTTGATTATGTGTCGCCTAAAAAATGAAGCGCTTCAAACAATAGCCCAAAAATAACAACAAATTATAAATAAGCTGGCAACTCATTTCAAAAAGAACTATTTGGGTCGTCTATCGTACTTGAGGAACACCAACTACTTAAAGGACAGCAAGTACAACGGGGGCTTTTGGGTTTGCATACCTTTTGACCAAAAGCTACCAGTGTTGGGTTAACCTGAGACCACAAGTGAAGTGGCAAAAGCTTTTTGAGGGCATCTTCAGTTTGCTCTGGAGTTTTGGAGTGTACAAATCCCCACATGTTTACAAGCCTATGAACATGGGTATCTACGCAAATGGCAGGCTTGCCAAAGGCCCTGGATAAAACTAGATTTGCGGTCTTTCTACCAACTCCTGGCAGCTTTAAAAGCTCTTCCATTGTATCTGGCACTTTTCCTCCAACCTCTTTAAGGGCACTGGGCAAACGTGCAAGATTACGAGCCTTGACCCTGTAAAAACCTACAGGATAGATCAGTTTTTCTATTTCGCTGACAGAAAGCTGTTCCAGGTCCTCTGGATTTTTTACCCTATCAAAAAGCCTCTTTGCGGCCTGAGAAGTTACCTCATCCTTGGTTCTGGAGGAAAGAATGGTAGCGACCAATACCTTAAAAGGCTCTTTAGTCTGGATCTTTTCAAAATCCTTAATAGGGGCTTGAAAGGTATTAACCTCTTTACTTAAAAGATTAATGATTTGCTCAATATCCACAAATCAGTCTTTTACATCCTTTGCATCCTGTTGTGAAGCAGGAAACAGCTTGGCAAGAACTTTAAGCAATACAGCTCGCTCAACAGGCTTTGACAAAAAGGCGGTCAACCCAAGCTCTTTAATCAATTCTTCAGTAAGCCCGTCACTATAACCGCTACAAAGTATCACTGGTATTTCTGGATTCAACTTGCGGACTTCTTTAATAAGGTCGGTTCCACTGATACCAGGCATTGTCATATCTGTCACAAGAAGATCCCATCTATTAGGTTCCCGCCTCAACCGCTCAAGGGCTGATTGACCTTCATGAAATACCTCAACCTCAAAACCCAGACCTTCCAATATGGCCTTAAATATAGAACAGATCATCCCTTCATCATCCACAAAGATGACCTTACGTCCCTTGGCATCTATATGTATGTCATTGACCTTGTCTCCATCGCTATCGGTGCTAGAGGTCTCGTCTACATCAAATATAGGCAAAAAAATCTTAAAGGTTGATCCCTTTCCAATAGTGCTTTCTACTTTGATACTTCCCTTGAGCCCCTTTACGATTCCATGCACTACTGCTAGGCCCAAACCTGTTCCTTCATCTTCTCCCTTGGTAGTAAAATAGGGCTCAAATATTTTATCAATTACACTTTGCTCCATTCCGCAACCAGTATCCGCCACCTCAAAAAGGGCATATCTGCCAGGTTTTTGAAGGGTTAACAGTTCTGCCTCACGCCTTGTAATATCTACTTCACTAAGCCGCAGGGTCAATGTACCCCCTTTATCGCGCATGGCATGGTAGGCATTTGTGCATAAGTTCATCACGATTTGATGCAGATCTGAAGGATCGGCCATAATGGGGCCTGTTGGTTTCAGCTCTGTCTTTATTGCTATGTTGGCCGGCAAGGTAGAGCGAAGAAGCCTTAATGCCTCTTTTATAATCTTTGCAAAATCTTGCGGTTTTTTCTTAGAATCAGAATATCTGCTAAATGTAAGTATCTGACGAATAAGCTCCTTGGCCCTCTGAGAGGCAAGCTCTACCTGATACAGATACTTTTGAACTAATTCGCAATCCTTTATCTTTAGTTGAGCAAGTTCTGTATAACCTGTTATTGCAGCTAGTATGTTGTTAAAATCATGAGCAATTCCTCCGGCCAAGGTTCCAATGGCTTCCATCTTTTGGGCATGGCGCAACTCTGATTCAAGTT
>JAMOUE010000103.1 GCA_027068235.1 Deltaproteobacteria bacterium
CTAGTTTCTCGCCTGTGGCCTTTTGTTCTGCTAGGGCAAATTGTATCTCTTGTTCAGTGACCAGTCCTTGTTCTTTAAGGAGAGTTCCAAGTGTTTTTTTTATCTTTGTCATGACTTAAGAATGAAAACTGTGGATTGGCAATTAGCATTCGAAATAAATAGTGGCCCGACCATGATTTATTATGGTCAGGCCACACTTAAAGATCAGCAGACTAAAATTCTACTATCCATCCTGCATGGACATAGGCAGTTTCACTGGCATCTGGCCACTGGCCATCATTACAAGTTTGTCCTGGAGCTGCTTGAAAGGTGCCTGATGCACAGTTGGCAACACCGTCAACCATCCTATCTATGGCTATAGCAAAGTCTGTGGGTAGAGATTGTAATCTTAGGTAATTTCTATATCTGCCGTTGAAGGAACCGTAATAGTAGCCTACCCAAGTTGTCTGTCTGGAGTATTCTCCATCAAGAGATATCTGCCCTATGTTAAGGCCGTTAGGGCCACATTCATCAGATGTGATATTACTTTTTACAAGGGAGCAAATATCTATTCCCACACTGGAGAATGCCTTTATTATATTTGTACGGCTTGCAGCACTATCAAGGTGAACATTGTCCATCCATCCGTTAGATGTACTGGTTCCTCCGTTTACAGGGCCATCGGCCAAGATTCTGCCTGTCTTGTCATAATACGAGGTAATAGCCTTGTAATGTGCGGCAAAAAATGTCTCATACGCATTTTTGATTTGAGCAGATTTAATAAGATCACGTCCTTTCATTACAGCGCCAACTATGATACCAATAATGACAAGGACAATTGCCATTTCAATAAGTGTGAAACCAGCTTCTTTACCATCTGTTTTGGCTAAAAAGTTTTTTTTGAAAAGTTTTTCCATAAAGATGTAAACCTCCTTACAAGTTCGTATTTTCATTAACTTCATCGGATTAGGTCGCTGTCTTCTTAAATTTTGAATAAGATGGAGAATAAAATTTTTTAATGTGGGATATATGAAACTAAAGGGATTCCTTTTAGGGGTACTGATCTGGTTGCAAGTGACGAGTTCTTTTGTGTTGGGCTATCCTTTGAGTTTGTCACGCCAAGTGGCAAATACGGCACTCTCATTATCTAAGGGGCGTGTTACAAAGGTCTCTCATGGAACCAAAACACGAATTAAGGCCAAACTTAATCTGAAGGATCTTGCTGGCTCCAAAGATATAGATCACGCCTTTGAAGGTGTGGACATATTTTTAAACTTTACCTTGGAAGGCAATTTATCTGACAATAATCCTTCTTTTGGCTGGTGGTTAAGAGCGGCGTGGCCTCGGGGGCAGGTATTATTTTTCCCCTGGTTTCTAGACCTTGCCCAGATAAAAGGCAGTCTTAAGGCAAGGGGCTATCTTGATAGTAAAAGGCTTATTATCAAAAACTTCAAGCTCTTTGGCCCCTTTTCAATAGAGGCAAAAGGACTCATTTTCCATCTTCACAATAAGATTAAAGATCAAAAGGCCTTTCTATATAAGCTTCTTGGTTCAAATTGGCAGCTTAAGGCAGATGTGGAAAGAGCCTACAATATTTTTGTGCGAGACGCCTTTTCAGATTCTCATCCTCTTGTAAAAAAGTTTAAGCCCCAAGGTAAACTTCATTTAAAAGGCAAGGGCAATGCTATAGGTATTGATTTTACAGGAAATATTCTATTTAAAGCAAAAGAGTTGGTAAAAAGGCTTGCCGTAAGATTGTCTTACCCTTTGTCTAGGCCAAGGTGTGATGAAGGCGCTATACTGTGGGAAGCCATATACCTTGACCCTATTATCCCTAAGGGGATCTTTAAAGAGTCCTCTAAAATAGCCATTAAGGGGAAAAATCTGCCAGTAACGCTTTGTCATAAAAGTGCTAGTCTTGGGCCATTGAGGTTAAGTCTTGGAGATGGAATTATTTCTTTAGAATCTGCCCAATTTCTTTTTGAACGCGGAACACTTGTACTCAAAGATCTCATCATAAAGGATGTGAAGGTACATCAGTTATTGAAGGATGTCCCTTTGAAAATAACCGTGAATGGCCATTTGCCACATGCCAACTGTCAGCGCAATAGGTTGGTTTTTCAAGGAAAGATTGTAGTTAATGTGGCCAAGGGAACTGTTGAGATTTCAGATATATGGATTGAGCCTTATGCCTCCATTCCAAGGTGGGGAGCCAACATTGTTTTTAAGAAGTTGGATCTTAGAGACCTTACTGAGAATACATCATTTGGATTAGTAACAGGTGCAGTGAAAGGATGGATTAAGGGTTTAGTAATGAGTGGAGGCCAGCCTGAGGCATTCGATATGTTGGTGGAAACAGATGAATCCTCCAAAGAGCCAAGAAAGATAAGTATTACCGCCATTGAAAACCTGTCCATACTTGGAGGTGGAGGCGGGTCCATCTCATTTTTGGGACAACTTTTTAAGACATTTTCTTATAGCCGCATTGGAATATCTTGTAAGCTTAAAAATGACATCTTTGAGCTTCACGGTCTTTTTAAAGCTGGTGATAAAGAATATCTAGTAAAAAGGGGGTTTTGGGGAGGAGTCAATGTTATTAATATGAATCCAAAAGGTAAAATAAGTTTTCGAGATATGTTGGATAGATTAAAAAGAATAGGTGAATCTAGCCAAAGCAAAGTGGAGGTAAAATAACATGCATGTAATAAAAAATCGTAAATGTTTAGTTTCGGTACTTTTATTTCTTTTAACAGCCTGTGTTACAGTTAACATCTATTTCCCTGCTGCAGAGGTAAGAAAGGCAGCCGAAGATATTGTAAAGGAGGTTAGAGAACAACAGCCTCAAAATAGTGATGATGAAGTCTCATCTCCAACTTCCTGGCTATTCAAAATATCTGAGGCATACGCAGCAAGTGAGCTTACTGTTTCAAATGCCACCATCCGTCAGCTTAAAGACAGGATGAAAAAGCGCTTTCCTTCCCTTGCTCCTTATATGTCAAGGGGGTTAGTCGGAGAGGGTTTGAATGGACTCCTCACAATAAAGAGTATGTCTGGTCTTGGTTTAAAGGAAAAGGCGAATCTCAAAAAATTGGTTGATGCAGAAAATAAAGACAGGATGGCCCTTTATCATGCAGTCGCTCAGGCCTTAAATATTCCAGCCTCACAAATCTCAAGGGTTCAGGCTATATTTGCCAAGCAATGGCAGAGCACGGCTCCAAAAGGTACCTTTATTGAAAAACAGCCTGGCAAATGGGTGAGAAAGTAGAAAAGATAAGGCGCAGATACAGACC
>JAMOUE010000104.1 GCA_027068235.1 Deltaproteobacteria bacterium
TACGTCTACTGGGATTTTACCAACGGCCTGTGCTGCATCTGTGTGAAAAATTATCCCCTTTTCATGGCAGATTTTGCCTATTTCATCCACTGGTTGCAGGGCGCCAGTCTCGTTATTGGCAAGCATTATTGAACAGAAAATGGTGTCTGAACGGATAAATGTTGCCAACTTTTCAGCTGAGACCACACCATATTTATCCGGGCTTACAAAATCCACTTCAAAGCCTTGCTCCATGAGGTGGATAAAAGGATTCAATACAGAAGGATGTTCAATCCTTGAGGTTATAAGGTGCTTGCCCCTGGCTGAATAGGCCAAGGCCGTACCGATTATGGCCATGTTGTTAGACTCGGTGCCACCACTTGTGAACACCACTTCTTCTGGCGCACTGTTTATCAACGTGGCCACTTGCCTTCTAGCCCACTCGAGTCTTTCCTTTGCCCTTTGGCCAATAAGGTGGCTACTGCTGGGATTACCCCAATACTCTTTTAAAGTCTTTTCTACTTCACTTCGTACATCGTCCAACACAGGAGTGGTTGCATTATAGTCAAGATATATTAGTTGAGGCATGGCGATTGCTTTTGATTTTTGGATTTCTTAATTTTTTCCGAAAAGATATACAAAAGATTATCTGAAGTTAAAAGTAAAGAAGATCAAAAATGAAAAAGATTCCTTCATATCACTCTTACAATCTTTGTGAAAGGCTTTTGGCCCATGGGCGAATTGTTGGTCTTTTAGTTATAGTGGCCTTGGCATTTCAGCTTGGTGGCTGTGGGCCTAAAAGGCGCGTTTTAAAAGGGAAATATGCAAGAGGCACATACAAGCCTTACAAAATAGGGGGGAGAACCTATTATCCGCTTCCTTCTTCAAAGGGCTTTGTTGAAACTGGATATGCTTCTTGGTACGGCCCAAATTTTCATGGCAAGCGTACTGCAAATGGAGAAAGATACAACATGTACGCCATGACGGCTGCCCATAAGATCTTGCCCATGAATACTTATGTGAGGGTAGAAAACCTTAAAAACAAGCGTTCCGTTGTGGTGCGTATAAATGATAGGGGGCCATTTGTAAGAAATAGGGTTATTGACCTTAGCTATGCAGCTGCCAAAAAACTTGGCATTGTAGGGCCTGGTACTGCAAAAGTACGGTTGGTAGCACTTGGTGAGGTAGGATCTATTAGTGGAGACATAGTAACCTTTAAAAAGGCTCCTGATTTTATGCATGGAGATTTTTATGTACAAGTTGGCGCTTTTGTATCAAGAGGGAACGCATTTAAGTTAAGAAATAGGCTACGTGAGCATTATAAAGGGGTTACTGTAGTAAAGGCTTATACAAATGGATGTTCCTACTACAAGGTGAGGATAGACGCCCCTAACGATTATAAACTTGCCAAAAAATTTGAGCGTAAGATTGAAGAATCTGGCTTTCCACAGGCCTTTTTGGTGGCCAGATGAAATTTGCAAGATATTAGGCTATTGAGCTGGCTTTTAGGTAACAGCAACCTTGTTAAGTGGGCTATTTGAAAAATGATATTGCTGAAAGTACAAAATAGATAACAAATTTGCCTACTTTGCATCAATAAATGGAGCGAAGTAATCTGAAGTATGCAAGTGTTAAGGAAGTGGCGGAGGTTGCCACAGCCCTTATGTGCCTTGCTGCAAGGATTGCTTCGCTCTCCATAAAGTCCTAGAAACGACATGAAAGGTGTTTTTATCCTTTTCGTGTCTCACCCAAGTAAAGCAACCTTCCAATTCTTAAGAGATATCCATATATTGAGTTATTTAGGGATGAATAGTAATGTCATCTGTGTTAAACTAATTTCTTGGAATAAAAATTGTCTTTAAATAAATCTTTTGGATGACTACCTATAACATGTAGGTGGCTCAAGGATTTTTTTAAGTAGTGACTATTAATGTTTTGGAGGAGAAGTTTGTTAGCTTTTAAGAAAGAACACAAAAGAGATATAGAGCGTGAATCTGGATTTACCCTTATAGAATTACTTGTGGTTGTAATTATAATTGGGCTTTTGGCCTCTCTTGTTGCACCCAAATTTTTTGGCAAACTGGGTGCCAGCCGTCAAAAAACTGCCAAGGCGCAGATCGAATTGTTGGGCCAGGCCCTGGACGAGTTCAGGCTTGACAACGGACGTTATCCTACAACAGACGAGGGGCTAGAGGCCCTTAGGAAAAAGCCAGATAATATGCCGAACTGGGCAGGACCCTATTTGCCAAAGCCTGTTCCTAAGGACCCTTGGGGACGTGATTATGTTTATCGCTCTCCTGGTGAACATGGAGATTATGACCTTTACAGTTATGGCAGAGATGGCCAAGAGGGTGGTGAAGGCGAAGACGCTGACGTTGTAAGCTGGGAATAGTATTTTATGGCCCTTGAACAGTTAGCCAATAAGCTTCCAGCCCTGAAAAATATCCTGCCTGGAAACAGTGGTAACCACCAAGATCCAGAAGAGCAACTGCCATCCTCAGATCAGGAAAACAGGGTAAGAAATAGTGACTTTCTTGAACACCTGCGCAAGGTTGAGGCCAAAGACTTTCCTGAAAAGCCTCCAATGGTCAACGGACTCAATCCTCAACAAATGCAGCAGTGGAAGGTGCTTCCTATAGAGGCTACAGACGACATAGTGGTTGTAGCCATGGCCGATCCTACAGATATGTATCTGCTTGAACTTTTGGAAGATGTCTATAAGCGAAAGGTAGACCCTGTTTTTGCATCAGAGGAGGATATACTTTCTGCAATCTACCGGTGGTATGAGGCCGACTCAGACATGGAGGCAGAAGACGAAGACCAGGATTCATCCTTGGCAGAAGGGCTGTGGGATGATCCAGAACAGCTTAGGGATCTTGCCACTGAGGCACCTGTGGTGCGGCTGGTCAACCATGTTATTAACCAGGCCCTTGAGATCAAGGCATCGGACATACACTTTGAGCCATTCAGGGAAAATTTGAAGATACGTTATCGTATTGATGGTGTGCTCCACGATGTGGAGACCGTTTCTAAAAAGCTCCAGCCTGCCATTACGTCACGCCTGAAACTCATGGCAAAGATGAACATAGCTGAGATGCGTCTTCCCCAAGATGGAAGGATAAAGGTCAAGGATGGTACAAGGGAGATAGACATTCGTGTTTCATCTCTACCAACCATATTTGGTGAGAGTATTGTGCTTAGGCTGCTCAACAGGGATGAGGTCAAACTGGAATTAGAATCCCTTGGTATTGCCAATGATATTCTCACAAAGTTCGATAGGCTTATTAG
>JAMOUE010000105.1 GCA_027068235.1 Deltaproteobacteria bacterium
TTTAAAACACAGGATAATCCTTGAACCTTTGAATGTGGAGAATAAATAGATGAAATACATAAGTACCCGTGGAGCCATAGAACCCATTTCCTTTAGCCAGGCCGTAATGATGGGCTTAGCATCGGATGGAGGCCTGCTGCTGCCTGAAAAGCTGATTAATGTTGATGAAAGACAGTTGGATGAATGGGGCAGGCTAGACTACCCGTCACTGGCACATGAGATAATCTCTTTGTTCAGCGGTGACATAGACCAAGATGTCTTGAAAGAATTGATAGATGTCTCTTACAGCACCTTTGACGTTGAAGAGGTAACACCTCTTGTCCAGAAAGGGCAGCTATACGTTCTTGAGCTTTTTCATGGCCCCACCCTGGCCTTCAAAGATGTTGCCCTTCAGTTTCTGGGTAATCTGTTTTCACACCTGTTAAAAGAGCAGAATTCTTACATGAACATACTTGGGGCGACATCTGGCGATACTGGAAGCGCTGCCATATATGGAGTAAAGGGAAAGGATAATATAGATATCTTCATTCTCCATCCACACGGAAGGGTCAGTAAGATGCAGGCCCTTCAGATGACTACCGTAGCCGACAAGAATTGTTTCAACTTGGCCATTAAAGGAACCTTTGACGACTGTCAGGCCATAGTAAAGACCATTTTCAATGATCTTGAATTCAAGGAAAGGTACAGGCTTGGTGCCATAAATTCCATAAACTGGGCGAGAGTCCTTGCGCAGGTTGTTTACTACGTCTATGCGGCCTTGAAACTTCGTGGTCAGGGGCATGAGAGGGTTTCGTTTTCTGTACCCACTGGCAACTTTGGAGACATATTCGCTGGTTATGTAGCCAAGGTGTTGGTGGAGCCTTTGATAGGCAAGCTCATACTGGCCACCAACGAAAATAACATCCTCACTCGCTTTGTTGTAGAGGGCGTTTATGAGCGGGGTAGGGTGGTACAGACCATAAGTCCTTCTATGGACATTCAGATAGCAAGTAATTTTGAGCGCTATCTATATTATCTCTTCAATCAGGACCCGGAACGTGTAAAAAAGGCCATGTCGAAGTTTGACAGCCAGGGCGTGATAAGGTTTTCAAAGGAGAAGATTAAGCAGGCCAGAAAGGACTTTAGCTCCTATTCCATAGATCAGAAAGAGACAATGGATACCATTGGCTCATTCTATAGGGAGTTTGGATACGTGTGTGATCCGCATACTGCCGTTGGAATTGCAGCGGCCAACCGCTACCTTTCTGACAATGCCGAGACTACCCCTGAAGGGCCTGTGGTATGTCTGGCAACGGCACATCCATGCAAGTTTCCAGAGGCAGTAGAAAAGGCCATTGGGAGACCTGTAGATATTCCAGAAAAGATCCGGGGGCTTGAGAAATTACCTCAGCGTTATGAAGTGATGCCTCCTGATGTGGAAAGGGTAAAGGAGTATGTTGAGCGCAACGGAATATATAAGTAGTAGCCTAGCCTTCTGAAGGCAGGTCTTTTAAAGGCGTTTCAAGCAGGCACTGGACGTTGTGCCTGTGAATGCTCTCAAAACTTGTGGTCTTTATCCGCACTACGGTTTCTGGGCCAAAGTTACCATTTTTGAAGGCTTTTCCAGCCTCCATTGCCACAGCACGCACCACATCTTCGGCAAACTGTGGCTCAAGGTGACACCTTAAGACGAGTTCCGCTTCATCAGGCCTTTTTAATAGGTCCTGGCTGAGGTGTAGACATGAGGCCAGACATTCAAAGAGGCTTGAAAAGGAAGGGGGCTCATCTGTAGTTTCTATCTCCAGCCAAGTTAGACATCTTTGTGAGTGGGTCGGATATGGGATTTGTGAATTGTCTCCAAAAAGTTCCTTGTTGTAAACTTGTGTGCAAGGACATGCAGTGATGTGATAGGCTCCAATGCCAGCCTTGCATCGTTTCTTTATGGATTTGGATTCTTTTTTATCATTTTTATCAGCAGCTTTGTTGGCAGATAAGGTTACATGACTAAATACGTGGACAAAGTCTGTTGAATCCTTTTGGCTGATTTGAGACCTAAACAGTTGTGGAAGTTTGCCCCATACCTTGACCTTTGCCATTTTGGCCCTTTGGCCCTTCAATATGAGCCTTGCCAGCCTGTGGCAGTACTGATTCAAGTCTTCAAAGTCCTGATGGTAGAGTTCGCTTATGGCCTGCTCCATTCTGGACATGTGTATTCCCTTGTATTCCTTGGGCAGATCCACAAATATCTCGCATTCAAAGGGTATGAGCCCTTGTGGCAGCCTTATCCATACCGTCTTTTCACTTATACCAACCATGTTGATGGGAAGTGGAATAGATGGGGCAGCCTCTGGAACATCCAGACATCTTTCAAGTACCTTCTTGTGCTCTTCTGGTGAAAAATGCGTATTCATAGAAGAGCATGTTCCTTCAAGCTGTTGTACCACTCTTGAACGCTTTTCCATTTTTTACCCTCGCTTAAAATAAGGTCTGATACCTTTCTAAGGTGGTCAAGCTCATTATGCAGGCCATTGTCTTTGGCCACATTTTTTAGATGTTCAATAAGTCTTAGGGCCAACTTTGCTGAGAACCCCTGCCAGCATAGGTTCCCCTTGTGTATTCTCCTTTTGGTTACAACCACAGGTGCATAGCTGAACTGGTATTTTAAGGATAGCGAAGCAAAAAAGAGCCAGTCTTCTCCAAGGGGCAGCCTTGGAAATCCACCAGACTCTATAAATGCCTCTCTCCTTATGGCAAATGACGATGGCACAATGGAACACCAGCGAAAGAGATTTTCATGCATGGCAAGGTTAGCGTCAAATTCGTCTCCAGGTATGGCAAAAGGTCTTTCCAAGCACTTTCCGTCATTTATTGTTATGCCAAAAGAGCAGTGACTGCCTTTGATAATGGGTAAAAGCAGCGTCTCCACATGGCTTGGCGTCCATATGTCGTCTGAGTCAAGGAACATCAAGACATCTGCCTTGGTTTTTCTGGCTCCAAGGTTTCTAGCCGGCCCAGGCCCTAGGCCAAAAGCGCGTATGACCCTGAGTTGTGGAAATTTTTCCTTGATAAGGTCTGGGGTTCCATCTTTTGAGCCATCGTCCACCACTACTATTTCAGTTGGAGGGTAGCGGTCTTGATGTAGGGCGGACTCAATGGCCTCCATAACAAGTGTACGCCGGTCCTTTACCGGAATTATGCATGCTATTTTTGTATCTGGCATTTATTACCAGGTGGAAAAAGCTTGGCAGCCTGCCTTATTTTCCCGTTTAGACAAAAATCGATATATTTTTCTATCTTCGGAATCATTTCATCGAGATAGGCTGCAATATGTTCCTCTTTAGCAGTGGTAAGGGTCTGGCAAAACATGCATTTTCTTTCTCCACCCCCTGTGGATGGCAGGCCAAAGTCTTCAAGCATGTGCCTTGTGATGTCTTCGTCTGAAAAATCGTGATAGAATGGATAGGCCGTTGAAATACCAAAATGACTGGAAAGACTTGCCATTTTCTCCATGAAAACTGGTGTTTGTTCAGGATAGTAAGACTGACGGCTGGCATATCCTGCAAGCAACACAGGTACGTAGTTTTGTACGCAGTAGATTATTGCCTTGGCATGCATGCCTAGTTTACAGGCAACGCAAACGAGATTTTTGCCGTTAAATCTTGGCATCAGCTCCTCGTAGATATCGAGCCAGAGTCCTTGAAAGAGCCTCCCCATATCAAGTTCTACATATGATGACTCCGGGCACTCTTCTGGAACTGGAACCTGTTTTATAAGTATATCTTTTGCCACCTCAAATCTTTGATGCGGAAATTGTGGAAAACGCGCCATTCCATTTAGCATGTGAAGGAGATGTATCCTCCTTGGTCTTCTGATTTCCGGGTGCGTTCCAGCCATTGCAATGGCGTAAAGGGCAAGGCTGTCTCTTCCTCCAGAAAAGAGTATGGCAATATCCTGCCTATCCACTTTTGTTCTCCTTTTTTATCTTGTATCTCAAATATATCTCTCCTGTTGATAGATCTGTTTTGCACGTTACAAGCTCAAGGTCCAAGAAGGGATCTCCAAGATCTTCTGTACCGTTTACAAGTGGAATGCCTGTGTTGGAGATAAGGAGCTTTGGCGCAACTGTTATTACAAGTTCATGCACCACCTCTTGTTTCAATGCGAAGTAGTTTAGCCTGCCTCCTCCCTCTATGAGAAGTTTTTTAACACCGTGTTGCTCAAGGATATCTAGTACCTCAAAAAGGTCTAGGCCACCTTGTGGAGAAAAGGCCACTGGAAAGATCTTGGCCGATTCAGACAGGTTCCTCTTTAGGGCATTGGCATTGTTGTGGCTGCAAAAGACAAAGGGCCTTGGCCCCCGTTTAAAGATACTTTTTTCTAAAGGCAGGTGCTCCGACATGGTGATTAATGCTCTGATACGTCTTGTAGGTATTTTCCCTGAACTGTCTCTGAATTCTGGGTCTCCAGCTCTTAGTGAACCTGCACCAAGCAGGGTTGCATCTGTTTTATCACGCCACCTTTCAAGGTGTCTTCTGTCATTCTTACTGCCAAATCCCACAGGACTTATGCGACCACACAGGGTTTGTATGCAGATTATGTAGCTTTTCACAGTAAGCTTGATGCGAAGATGGTCCCTTTATCCTTGTCCTTTCTCATTGCCAATGACCTTGATTGTCTGTCTGGCAATTTCCAGTTCTTCATCAGTTGGAATGACTAATATTTTTATCTTGCTGGACTTGGTAGATATTTCAGCAGGCCTTCCCTTTTCCATTTTATCAAGAGAATCGTTGATTAATGGATCTAGCTCTAGGCCAAGCCATTTGAGGTCCTGGCAGATGTTCTGCCTCACTAGAGAAGAATTTTCACCAATGCCACCTGTAAATATGATGCAGTCAGGCTGGCCTGTAATTGAAAGATACGCACCTATATACTTTCTTGCCCGATAACAAAATATATCCAGGGCCAACTGAGCATCAGTATCTCCTCTTGCAGCCCTTTTCTCTATTGTACGCATGTCTCTATCTCCACAGATACCACGCAGGCCGCTCTGTCTATTAAGGAGGTGGTCAATATCGTCAATTGACATGCCGAGGTTTCTGGCCATGAATAGGATTATAGCCGGATCTATGTCACCGCATCTTGTTCCCATGACAAGGCCTTCCAAAGGGGTCAGCCCCATGGAGGTGTCCAGACATTTACCATTTTTGACTGCAACAATGCTTGCGCCATTGCCAAGATGGAGGCAAATGCAAGAAAACTCTGAATAGGGCTTTCTAATGTATTTGGCTGCCTTTCTTGTGACATAGCTGTAAGAGGTGCCGTGAAAGCCATAGCGCCTTATCCCAAGTTCTTCATAGAGATGCCTTGGCAGTGCGTATAGGTGGGCATGGGCAGGCATTGTATGGTGAAAGGCCGTATCAAATACTGCTACCTGCGGAACATCAGGGGCGTGGTCAAGGGCTATCTTGATGCCAAGGATGTTGGCAGGATTATGGAGGGGGGCTAGTGGTATAAGCTCCTCTATCTTTTTTAACACCTCCTGGTCAATGGAGACGGGGCTTGTAAAAGATTCTCCTCCATGCACGACCCTATGGCCTATTCCGTGAAGCTGGGAGAGATTGGTGATAAGTCCGCACTTTGTCAAAAGATCTGACATGGCCTTGAGGGCCTGAAGATGGTCCTCTATCTCTATGTCGTGTCTTTGCAGGGCGTGGTCATGGCATCCTTGGAATTTGATGTTGGCGCTTGGGCTTCCAATCTCTTCCACAACTCCCTTTGCCACCACATGGAGATGGTCCAGTGAAAAGAGTTTGAATTTTAGTGATGAACTGCCAGAGTTTAAGACCAGTACCTTTTTACTCAAGGTTACCTCAAAAAGTTTAGGATTTTTTGTTAAAGGGCCAGGCGCTCTAGAAAAGATCACCCTTCCTGTATCTTAATTGATATGTTGAATCAGTAGGTTGGGTGATTGTTTTTGAGCGCCATACATCCTACATGGATGAAAAGACAAAATCTAAATTTATAGAGATGGCCCCAAATAAAAATGGGGCCTTTGTTTAAAGTTCCTTTACTGCCTTGACAATGGCCTCTGAATCTATTCCGTGCATTCTGTAAAGATCCGCAGGCTTTCCAGAGTTACCATAACGCCGTACTCCAAGGCATTTGAGACGCTGGCTTATGCCATGTTTTACCAAGACTCTGGCGGTTATGGCGCCAATACCAGTAGTAACAATGTGGTCTTCTACGGTGACAATCGGCCCCTGTTTGGCAGCTTCCACTATTGCCTCTTCATCTACAGGTTTTATGGATGCCATGTTCAGTACAGAAACTTCCATTCCCATCTTATGTAGTTCTTCCCATGCCTTCATGACATGAGGGATGGTTGCCCCGTATGAAAGTATTGTGCAACTTCCTGGTTTTCCACGTCTGAGCCAGTCTGCCTTTCCAGGTACAAACTGGTAATCCTTTCCAAAGAAGGGGTTACCGTCAAGATCAAGGACCACAGGCAGTTTTGACCGTCCCATGCCTACAAAGCAGTTTCCCTTGGTTACGGCCACATGACGCACTATCCTGTCTGTCTGATTTGGGTCTGCTGGCATAAAGATGGAAAAACCAAAGAGATTTTCCATAAGTCCAATGTAGTCGATACACTGGTGTGTAGGGCCGTCTTCACCAACGTCAAGACCGTTATGGGTTGAGACAACCTTCAAGTTTGTTCCGTTTTGGTCACTTAACCTGTGCTGATTGTAGGTTTCGCAAACAGCAAATACCCCAAAGGTGCTGAAAAAGCTTACAAAGCCGTCTCTTGTTGTGACAGCAGAGCAAACTGCAGCATGATGTTCCTGGATGCCAACCTCGAAAAAGGCCTCTGGAGAGACAGAGTGAAAGCCCTGCATCTTGACAGACCCTTCAAGATCACAACTAAAGCCCAGTATTTTGGGAATCTGCCCTTTTTTGTTGTTGGCCTCGGCAAGGGACTTAAGGGCGTTGCCATAGGCGGAACGGCAGTCGGTTATGGTTTCTGCATCGTAAACAATGGGTTCTCCAGGCTCTATTGGGTTTTCAGGTACCTTTCTCAATGAGTGTGGAACGTCTGGAATGACGTGGTTCTCTCTCTTTTCCTTCCACTCATCAAGGAGGTCTGGCGAGAGCCCTATCTCCTTCAAGGCATCCTTTGCCATATCTTCTGGAAGGGGAGAGCCGTGATATTTCTCTTTGTTCTCCATGAAAGAGACACCCTTACCCATGACAGTCCTGCTGACAATCACAACAGGCCTTTCAGGATCGAGGTCTTGGTGCAGATAGGCGCGCCTAAGCCCTTTGTAGAGCTGCTGAAAATCGTTTCCATCTGCCACATAGACAACATTCCAGCCAGCTGCCTTGTATTCATCCCTTACCCTTACAGGCATCACCTCTTCAGTGCTGCCACCAATCTGTAAGTGATTCCTGTCAATTATGCAGATGAGGTCCTTTAGCCCATATTTTACGGCAAAGCGCCTGGCTTCAGCAATTTGTCCCTTTTGCTGTTCACCATCTCCCATGAGACAAAAGGTCTTCTTGCCTTCTCTGCCATTGAGTTTTGCAGAAAGGGCAAAGCCATCGGCAGCCGAAAGGCCCTGACCCAAGTTGCCGGTATTCCATTCCACTCCAGGCACACACTGCTCGATGTGGCCACCAAAGATGGAGCCTGCCCTTCTGAACTCTGTAAGGAAGTCTTCCTCTGGGAAATAGCCGTACTCGCTTAGAACAGCATAGACGCCAGGTGAAATATGGCCAATACTTACCACAAAGCGTTCACGATCCTCCCAGTCTGGATCTGACGGATCGTGTTTCATGATGCTGTATAACAGGAGTAAGGTGTGCAGGCTTGAAAGCGAACCTCCTGGATGACCGCTCTTTGCCAGCGTTGTGGAGAGTATGATTCGCCCTGCACATCTTTGCCACATGGACGAAAGGGTTTCCAACTGATCTTGGGTAAGCTCCTCTGTGTTTTTAATATCTATGGTAAACATGTCTCTGTCCTTAGCCTTTATAGAGATGGCCTATCTAATTTCTTAGGCTTTAGCTTTGACTATCGAAGATCTTTATAACCTCTTGGGTTATGTCTGCTCCAGGCGCAACATAGTAGAGCCCAGGCATATTTTTTTCAAGGATGATAAGATATTGTTTCTCTTTGCCTATCTTGTTTACAACCTTTTCAAGTTTTTTAAGGATTGGCTCCATCTTCTTGGCCTCAGCCTGACGCATTTCATACTGGGCGTCATGGCTTTTGTCCTTGAATTCCCGGAGCATCTTCTTGTATTGACGCTCTTTCTGTGCTCTGGCCTCTTCACTCATTAGAGGACCTTTTTTCTCAAGGTCCTGCTTGAAGGCCTGAAGCTCCTTTTGCTTGGCCTGAAGCTGTCTCTTGAGGGATTCAAACTTTTTGCTTAGCTCCTTCATGGCCTTTTTGCCAGCCTTGCATGTTCTCACGACCTTTTGCATGTCGATTACTGCAATGGTTTTGGTCTGAGCAAAGGAGCTAGAGGTGAGAGAAACAAGAAAGAATATGGTAATTCCTACGACAAATCCAACAGATAAACCCATTTTTTTAATCATAATTTCGTTTTTCCTCCATGAAAAAAATGGCCACACGTCGCTTGATGTGCGGCCTATTTATTGTAAAACCTATTTCTAGGTTTCCTCTAGCTATTTTAGCGATATATCACAAAATCATCTCTTCTATTTTTGGCCCAGGCGGCCTCATTATGCCCTGGATCCAGAGGTTTTTCTTCTCCCAAACTAACTATTGTGATTCTACCAGGATCTACTCCCATATTCACCAAATAATCTCTGGCTGCCTTTGCACGCTTTTCACCAAGGGCCAGGTTATATTCATTGGTGCCCCTTTCGTCACAATTGCCTTGTATCTCTACTCTGATATTGGGATGATCCAACATAACTTGGGCGTTGTGCTCCATGCGGCTTCTCATATCTGGCCTTATGGTATAGCGATCAAAGTCGAAATAGATGGGAAGAAAAGGAGCGCTTGTTCTGGCCTCGCTAATGCCCTTGCCCACAGGCTCGCGAATACCTTCGCTGTCAATAACACCTTCTTTTATGGAAGTATCTTTTTCAGTAGTGGTCTTTTTCTCTTGGGACTGATCAAGTTGAATCGAGGTTCCAACATCGCCGGTAGGCCCCTTCTTGGCACAACCACTACATATAACGAGAACGCTTATCACAAGTAACGGTAGAAAAAAAAGATTTTTTGTCTTCATTCTTTTCCTCCAAGGTTATGTTTTCTTGAAATAGAATTATTTAGGGCATCGCCACGTGCCCTTGAGTAAAAATATTGTTGTCATGATGCAGGCGCTTAAGATGCCTACTGTCAGCATATTAAGGAAGGCTCTATTCAGTCTTTTAAAAGCAGTTTAGCAAAGGTGAACCAAAATTCAACTTGAAAAATCATTTGTTACCGTTCTTGTTCGTGCAGACACCCTTTATGGTCCACGCCTCTAGTCGTTTGTCTGCCCTTCTATCCCACTTGGGAGAGATGCTTGATAGTAAGGGAGTCATATTACATTTTTCAAGATAAGGCAAAAGGTGTTTCATATCCTTTTTACGGCTTATTACCACTTTTACTCCCTTTTGCTTGAGGAAGGGAATAATATTTTCTTTTCTTTCAAGATTTACCAGAGGGTTTTTCCTATCAAGATAGAATGCCACTGATGCCATGTTTTTTGATAGGGCTATTGAATTTGTTGGTATGTTTTTGATTAGAGGGCGTAGCTCCTGAACAAATGGCTTTAATGGCCTGTCTTTTTCAAGGTAACACTCCCAATTGCAGAAAAGGCCTGTAAATATGGCAATGGCACTGAAGATTATGAGTGTAGAGCGTATGAGAAAGGAGTTGTTTGATGCCTCATTTTTTACCAACAAGGAAGCGCCTGCAAAAATAAAGGCGATTACGCTCCAAAGTGCTACGAAGTAGGGTAGGGGGGCTGGAGGTACATAGCCGCTTAACTTGGTGACTAAAGGCCAAAGAAATAAGTTCAATATCCCTAATGTGGAGATAGCAAGAAGAAAAGCCGCCTGGAGCATAAAGAAAAATCCACGAATCTTATTATCAAATGGCCTTGATAGGAATGTTGCTATTCCTAGTGCCCCAAAGGGTAAGATAGGAAGGATATAATAACTTCTTCTTGAGCTTGATATGGTGAACAGCAAAAATATGGCTACAAAACTCATAAGGAGCCATTTGTCATTTTTATCCATCTGGATGTAACCCTTGATTCTATCTACCAGGTAACCAGCCAAAAGGAATACCCACGGCAACATGAGAAAGGGTACATAATAGAAATAGACATATATTGGGTCTTTATGGTCAAAGGCCTTAAAAAACCTTATGATATTTTCTCTAAAGGCAAGGTATAGCCCCTGTTGTGCATAGTGTTGAGATGTGACTTCAGCATAGGCAAAGGGTAATATGTAGATTACAACGCCGCTGGCAAAGGCAATAAGGTTCTTTGCGTTTAAATGTCTATTCCACTCTTTGTAAATCAACAGATGGCATAATACCAAGATGAATGGGACTGCTATTGCAGTCAGACCCTTGAAGTGGGCGCCTATAGAACAGATGGTATAAAAGCCCAGATAGGTCAAAAAGGTGTTTGTGTGTCTAAATCTTATGTACCAACATATGGCTACTGCTGTGAAAAATAGATTTTCCATGTCAGCGGCTGCCGTTCTAGACCAGGACAGAAAACCAAATGAGGTAAGAAGTATGAATGAGGCCAGGATGGCACTTACTTTGTCCCACATCTTGCGGCCTATGTAGTAGGTTGCGGCCAATGTACCAAGGCCAGCTAGTGCGCTTGGTAATCTTGTGACAAATTCATTGAGTTTACCCAATAAAGGGACAAAAAAGGCGATTGCCCAGTAAGAAAAAAGCGGTTTGTCAAAGTATGGTTCGCCATTGATTCTGGGGTGAAAAAAATCGCCAAGCAAAAACATTTGTCTTACAACTTCTGCCCAGCGTCCTTCAGAGCCCCATAAAGACTTACAATTCAAGTTACAAAAAAGGAGTAACAGAGAAGAAATACCAAGTAAGACCTTTAGTAACAAAAGCAGATGTTTCCTGGAATATGAAAAGTTCATACACAAAGGAACTCACTTTTTGTAAGGCCTTTCAAGGCTTCCTTAAACTAAGCATAAGATTTATGTATTTTTGAGATTGTTTATTACTGTCTGCAGGTATTTTATGTTACTTGGCTGTCATGGCAAGGCGGCACAACAGCCGTGGCGATCCCAAACTCCTTCGCCCTTTTAGAAGAGATTGCCACGGCCTTTTGCCTTGCAACAAGGATTTCTTCGCTACGCTGCGCTCGTAATGGCAGCACGCAATCTGTCATTTCTTTTACGCTCCAAGTATTAATCGTCGAAATATCAACACTATCTCTGTAGTTTTTTCCTTGCGAGCCTTACCCTTGAACAAAAATCCCAATGTTAGAGGTAGCCACTAGTTAGTACGAAGAGAAAAAGTTTATTTTTCTCTTACCAGAATCAGATATTTCAGTCTGCTTAATTATAAAATCACTTAATATTCAACGACCAGAATCTATATTAGTGATTATTTTTTTAACCTGAGCCTTTCTGTCTCTTTCCTGATCTGTTCCAACTTTTTCAGCTCAAAGGAAACCTTCTGTTTTTCCTTTTTTAATTTTTCCTTTTCAGCAAGGCAGCGTTTCTTTTGCTTCTTGATAATCCTCAGCGTCTGTTTGCACTTTTTGTGTCTTTCTTTTTCCTTTGTGTAAACTTGCAGGATTTTTTGATTGTAAAAGTAGCGGGATTTGCAGCTTTGTTCTTCAAGTATACTTCTGTACTCGCTTTTGTCCCCATCAACAAATAGCAGGTAGAAGGCGGCCTGACACCTGTGGCCGTCTGCCTTGAGAGCATTTTTCAAAATGGTAATGGCGTCATCTATCTTGTTTTCTCCAAGAAGGAACTCTGCCTCCTTGATTGGAGAGATGGGGATGGGGGCGTTTGGCTCAAGATTGTTTAGGCAGCAGCAGCTTAAAAGTACACCGCTTAGAGCGGCAATAATATGAAAACGGCTGTACCTTTTTGCTCGGCTACTGCCAACTCTTGTGGTGGTGGACTTTCTATCCAAATCTTACCTCCATGGGCTGAAATTATTTGTCTGGCAATGGTGAGCCCAAGGCCAGTGCCGCTTTGTCTAGGTGCAGTTTTTGCCTGATAAAATTTTTCAAAAACCCTTGATTGTTCGTGGGCTTCAAGACCCGGGCCGGCATCTATTACCGCAATCTGAACATGTGCCTGCTTTTTATCTACCTTTTTTCTGACATCTATTTTTATTATACCATTTGTTGGGCTAAAAGTTATAGCATTATCCAGTAAATTAAGCAGCACCCTTTCCATTCTTTTTCTGTCAATGGCAACAGTAAGGGTTTTTTCCTTATTTTCAACTACAAGGGTCAAATCTTTGGCGGCCAGTAAAGTTTCTACGTTTTCATGGACCGTATCAATCAACTCCTGTATAGGAACTTCCTTCCTGTTTAAATTCAAGAGCCCTGCCTGCATCTTTGATAGATCCAAAAGCTCTTCTATAAGGCCCTTGAACCGTTCCATACTGGTGTTTAGAACATCAAGTAGTTTGGCCTGCCTGTCGTTCAGCTCACCTATGCCAGGTTCTCTCAATAGTCTACTAGCTTCCAGCATTGCTGCCAAAGGCGTCTTTAGCTCATGGCTGGCAACTGCTATGAAGTCAGACTTCAATGTATCCAATTCCTTCAGACTTTTGGCCATATTGTTAAAAGATTTTGCCAGATCTCCCAATTCGTCTTTTGTGATGACCGGAATCTGATGATCGAAGTCACCGCCACCAATTGCCTCTGTACCCTTCTGAAGATATCGTATGGGCTTCTTTATGTAAATATAAAGTGCCCATGGTACAAAAAGGGCAACCACAAAGGCTATCAACATCAAGATGATGGTACCATTTTTTACCTGGTTAATGACCCTTGAAGTCTCCAATGACCTGCTCTTCAAGCTGGCCTTCTGAATGACCTCTGCCTTT
>JAMOUE010000106.1 GCA_027068235.1 Deltaproteobacteria bacterium
GTTACAAAATCGCGTGAAAACGGGGTAGGTTCGACCAAATTAGAAATATTCTAAATCCCCAAAAAGAACCCTGCCAGAAGTATTCACTTGTCAAAGAGCGGTCATCACTATTTTAAAATTATAAGCAAATCCACGTCATTCCCCGACACACGCGGCCTTCGGTGAGGGAACCGAAGAGAACAACTTCGGGCACCTCGGGCCTTTCGGCCAAAAGTATTCTGGCGGCTTCTTCAACCCTCCTCAGGGCCTTCTCGGTCCAGCCAGAAGATCCTCACAGAACCGGATGATCTCTCCTGCACCACGGATCGCCTCACGGCTTTCTTCTCCAATCAAAGCGAGATCCGAGATTGCTTCGCTTCGTTCACAAAGACTTTCAATAAAAGTAATCTGTTTTTTGTGCTCTCAGTAATAGTAACGCTTGCCTTATCCAATCCACTTCTCTCAGACACTTGAGATTTCCGATTTTGATCTCAAATCACTAAGAACCTTTTCTAAGGGAGTAATATATCTTGACAATCTATTGAAAATGGTTTGTGCCATTTCTTCGTGATAAGTGTGTGAAGTAAGATTTCTATAATCTATCATTTCGAGAAGCGCTTTTGCATCTTTTTCCGACAAATAGCCTGCAGAAAAATATTCTCTTATACAACTCTTCGGAGATCGGCATATTATGCCTTCATGTTCTTCAAGAAAAGTTTTCAAGCACTTCCAAAATATTTCAACAGTAAATTCGAAACGTTGGATAGTTGAATCTCTAAAGAAAACAAAATCTTCAGAAGATTTTTCCTCAAGGGCTCGCTGGTAAGCCTCCTTCAAGCGAAACAAAGCACTTTCAAAGTCTTGAATTTTCTTGCTTAGATCCACTTTTCCCCTTCTTTTAGAACAATTTCTTTTAAATATGGAGCTTGAGCAAGATCCACAATATCCACCTTATAAGGCAGGAGACTCTCCTCCAGAATCTCCCTCAGAACAGCAAGGTCTTCGGAGAGATCAGCCTCAGAGACGATAGCGAGATCTACGTCTGAACCGACATTCTCTTCACATCTGGCCCGCGAACCAAAAAGATAAACTTCTACCTTTTTCCCATGGAAAAATTTCCTCAAAAAGGCCCTGAGATCATCCAGCGTGGAGATTTGCTCGGAATTAAACATTTTGCCTCATGAACTCTTTAAAGCTTTTAATATAAAATTTTGAATGTTAGTCAGCTTTTCTGGATCGTATCTCAAGAACAATTCCCCATTTTGAGACCTGAATTGCACCGCGTTCTTTTCGAACCCAGCGTGGGCAAAGAAGTTCCTTCGATCCAGGGAACCACAAGTACGCCCCTCCAAGGCGTTCCAACATCTCCATGAGTTAGGAGCCCGGTAAATTCTTTCCATACTTTTAATTTCTTTCCCTATGGCACTGTTGAAGAGGACGTTACGTTTAAAAAGGCTTTGATGGAGGCTTTTCAACTCATCAAAAGAAAGCTCTTTCCTGTTCGGAACCGTATCCTGGAGAAGTTGTGCGACCAGGTAAACGATCACCAGCACCCGGAAAAGAGGAGTGAACCGGGCCTGCCTCTTTACCTCAAGGCGAGGGGAACAAGAGTTTTCGATCTTCCCTCGATGGGCGCAGAGAGCGTCATCCAGTTTCTGGCGCACATTCTCGCCGGGGACAAAGAAGGTGCTTAAGACCAAGGGAAGCCCGAAAACACCTCCTCCAAGAAAAGTCAGTGTATCCTTTACCCAGCTCTTGTCCACAGACTTTAGGGCCACAACCTTTGACTTTCCCTCTCGGGCCTCCTGCTCCTCGATCACCAGCTTCTCGAAGAGCTTATGACTTTCGTTTACCTCGAACGGACTCATGGTCGGTATTAGGTGACCCACTTCAACATTTTCGACCTCGTGAATGTGAAGGCATGACGGCTGATCCCCGAAAAATGGGTCGGCGTTGTAGGCCGCGAATCGAACCTCGTGGAGGAGAGCGATTACCTGCAGAACCTCCTTGAGTGCCCGGTAGGTGAGAACTGGCATAAAGTTCAATCCGTGGGTCAAATCCAGGTGAACTTCCAGCTTTTCGGACAATCCCGCATCCACGAGTTCGGTGGCCAGACAGTATAGGAGGCAATAGTAGTAGTCCAAAATTTGGCCTTCGAATGAGCCGTTGGGGAAAAATCCCGTCCCCGGAAGAACGAAGATCTTCACCTTTTCCAGAGAGAACCCGCCTTCTTTGAGGAAACTTTTGACTTTATCCTCTACGCTTCTCACCAGAACGTCGTAATCGCACTGAGGCAGGCCATCCGCTCCGGCCAGCGAGTCCCCCACTAAGATCCAGATGCGGTCTGGTTCGAGTACCTTGCTGAGCAGGAAAAGGGAAGTCTTCGACTTTACCTTTTCGCCTTTGAAACAGTAGCTCACTTCCTTCCAGGAGAAGGGATTCCCCCAAGGGGCGATGAGAATCTTCATAGTCAAGATTGCTTTTTGACTACCAGCTTAAATCTTGGGTTTTTAGTCAATTTAGAGATATCTATTTCTGTTTTTTGTTCTATTTCCTTTCCCAATTTACCCACATTTGGACGGAACCTTCCGTGCCCAAGGGCGGTTTTAGCGCCGAAACCGTGTTCGGTGAGAGCAACTTCAAAGGCTTTGAGAAGTTTTTCTTTGTCTTCCTCGCCTAAGTCTTTGTCCATAAGTAAAACAAAGCGAAATTTTACTCCCGGCTTAACAGCCAAAAAGGGTAGCGGAATGGGCTGTTGATCTTCTGTGGGCCCGCGACTTTCTCGGTAATAATCTGAGTAATGACAAGTAGTTATTTCTAAAGTAAGCTCGGGGCTTTCTTTGGGCAGAGCATCTAAAAAGATGACTTTCCCTCTTTTTGCTCCGCTTTCTTTTTCCGCGCGGCCGAAGGGCTTGGCGAGCTTTTCCCAAAAAGTTTCATCCTCTGCCGCCCAATGTTCGAAGAAGTTATCATCTTCCTCGGCAAGGTTTACGAGATAGGCCAAGCGCACCACACCTTTTATGCCCTCGGCCGGAATGTAGGGCAGACCAAGCGTCCAGTGAAAGGTAAAACCGCGCTCCGTAGGATGGGCGTTTCCAAGGCCGATGATAAGCGGCGTCTTGAGCTCGCAGACGTGCTCTTTCTTCTGATAGCCGATCTTTTGGAAAGCTTCGCAGATGGCGTCTAGATCCCGGTGTTTTTGGACTAGGATATCTGCAATTTTATACTTTCTATATTTTTCGAGGACTGTTTTTCCCTGCCCCTGAGCACGAAAGTCATAAT
>JAMOUE010000107.1 GCA_027068235.1 Deltaproteobacteria bacterium
ATCATGCGGCACCATACAACTATCGAAAAGTTCACACCAATTTGGTACTATTTCCCTCTTTTTAAATAGGAAAGGTCAAGCATGGTCTGGAAACGTTAGTTTTCCACATCGCCCCATTCGTTATCATCATTTTGAAAACAGTGTCTTGAAAATGGATTTCTCCTTGGCCTGGCGTCCTCTTTTTATTCAGCTCAAACACAATTGGCCTCATCCTATGGAGTGGTTAAAGGTAACTCTTTCTGGAAAGCGGGTTTATTATGCGGGTCTTGGTTATGGGGATTTAGCTTCCTTATTCGATCAGTATTATGTGCCTTTTATATTTTCTGAAACTGGCATTTTGTCATTTCTTGACTCTAATGAGTATGAGGTAGTAAAGGCTGCCAATAAGATTATAGATGATAATGAGCCTCATTTTTTGACCTCTTCAGACATGACGCCTCATAGCATAAAATCTTTATTTGATGAAATAAAAAAGTGTTGGCATAAGTGGCAATATTTCTACAAGTATGATTTATCACGACTTCTCCAATGTCAGGTTAATGTCTTGCCGCCTGACAGTATGATATGTGATTACGATGTTTTTCCTGTAATAATATCTACTGGTTGTCTCTATAATTGCGGTTTTTGTAAGGCAAAAGATGGAACAGAATATGCCTTACGAACTCATGCGCAGATTAAGACTCAGACTCAAACCCTGCTTCAAAGACTTCAAAATGAGATTGTGACTTTTAAGGGGACCTTTTTGGGTAATCAGGATGGGTTGTGTGCGCCAGAAGAGACCATCTTTTATGCCGTGGAGATGGTTAAAGAACAATTGCCTACAGTTAAAAACTGTTTTTTGTTTGGTAGTGTGGAGTCTTTGATGTCAAAGAGTGAGAAATTTTTTGAAATTCTAACCCAAAAGGGCTTGGATTTTTATATCAATATCGGCATAGAGTCCCTTGATAAATCTGTATTAGAACTGATTAAAAAACCCTTAGCAGAAAACATGATTCATAAGGCTTGGGAAAGAATCAATCACTTGAACAAAGTCTTCCCAAGAGTTGAAATTAGCGTGAATATACTTGCAAATACCCGCCTTCCAAAATCCCACTGGAATATCTTGGTTAAACATCTTAATGATGAGTCAAGTTGTTCAAGGGGACCAATTTATCTGTCGCCTTACAATGAGAAATTGGGAAGGGATTTCTTCCAGATTGCAAAAAATATCAAGAAAGAGACCGCTAGACCTGTAAGGATATATAATTTTGTACCTTTGTAGAAAATATTTCGATTTTATAGTGTGCTATCTAGTATTTTTCTGATTTCATTATGTAAGGTGATTCTAAAATTTTTCATTAGGGTTTTATCTTTGGTATTATCAAAAGGAAAGGTTCTGGCACTCAAAAATATTACAAATAGTTTGGCCTCAAGGTCCATCCAAAATGATGTCCCAGTATAACCTAGGTGTCCAATGCTATTTCTGGAAAAAAACTCCCCGCAAGTGGAGCCTTTATGACTAGGCCGGTCAAAACCAAGGCCCCAATTTATAGATTTGTGCTTTGATCTGTTTGTCAAAAATAAACGTATTGTTAAAGGGTTAATTGGAAAATCGTCTATTTCTTGGCCCGAATATCCTGCCATAATGGCTTTTAACAGGCCGATGATATCGCCTAGATTTGAGTAAAGTCCTGCATGGCCAGATAAGCTACAGATTGACCAGGCGTTCAGATCATTGACTTCTCCCCAACAAATACGATTTCTTACCGGGCAAAAGCCTGTAGGTACACTATATGTTAAAGAAGGTGGTTTTTCATGAAATGAGCCTATATTGTTTAGTTTTAAAGGAAAAAAGAGTTTTTTTTGTGCCAATGACCATAAACTGTCATCAGAAACTTTTTGTATGATTTGAGCAAGAAGTATAAAGCCAAGATCACTGTACACGCTTTTTGTACCAGTTTTATAAAGAAGAGGCCTTGCTAAAATGTGTTGACATGCAAGATTTAGCCTGTGGTTAGTTGATTTCAAGTGGCGTTGTTGTATGTCTTTATAGAGCGGCATCCATGCATCAAGACCGGAACTGTGGGTCAAAAGGTGATAAATGGTTATATCTTTTTTGTCAGGAGTGAGAGAGGGGAAAAAGTCGCTGATGGTTTGTTTGAGGGATAATGATTGGTCTTGAACTAGAAGTGCAACCAAAAGTGCTGTACAAAGAGGCTTGGTTAAAGATGCAAGATCAAATAGCGAAGATTGATCAACTGGTCTGCTCCATGGAACAAAGGTATGTCTGCCATAAAATTTTTTGATTGTAACACCACTTTCAGTCACTATACCAAGGGCTGCTCCAGGAAATAGCTCGTTTTTAATGGCTTTTTGTATTATAGCGTCAACTGTATTAAGATCGTCCATAAAATAAATTTATAACTGAAAGGAGAGTAATAAACATGAAAAGATGGTGTGCACTTTTTTTAATCATCTTTTTGTCAGTAGCATTTGTTGTCTCAGATGCCTTGGCTACACCAGTAAGATACCGTGTGGGCCATGAGCCAGTTGCAATGATGGCAGATGGAGTTGTTGCCCGGCCTTTGGGTTTGGCTTCCACAATAATTGGGTCTGTATTTTTTGTTGTTACCCTGCCATTTACCATTCCTTCTGATAGCGTAGATGCTGCCAAAAGACAAATGATAGACTATCCCGCTTGGTTTACCTTTAAAAGGCCCCTTGGAGAATTTGGAAGGCGATATGAAAGGCCAATAATAAAAAAGACCAATAAAACCTTTCAATCTACAAAGCAATCTACAAACGCCACCACTACCACTGAGGTGGAACCGATTAAGGAGATGCAGGAAGAGAAGCTTTCAGAGGATAATTAAAAGGCCATCTATAAAAATTGTCCTTTTGTCTATTTTTTGAACAGAATTCAGAACTTTTATAGTGGCCTTTAAAAAGGCACATCGTCTTCAATGGGAGGAGTAGGAGGTTCGAGGTCTGTATCTCCGCCGCTACCTTCTGCAGATCCTCTAGAGTCAAGTATCTGTATATCTCTTGCTATTATTTCTGTGGTCCACCGTTTGTTTCCGTCTCTGTCTTCCCAGGATCTTGTTCTGAGTCTTCCCTCTACATACACGAGACGTCCCTTGTTCAGATACTCGCTACATATCTCAGCAAGGCGTCTCCAGGCAACAATTCTATGCCATTCGGTTTCACTTTCCCATTGATCTCCCCTCTTTATGGGAGAGTCTGTGGCAAGACTAAAGTTGGCAACAGGTGTTCCATCTTGGGTGTATCTGATTTCTGGATCACTGCCAAGGCGCCCTATTAGCATGACTTTGTTTAATCCTCTGGCCATATCGTTACTCCTCTCTACGGTTTAATAAAAATTAGACAATGAATTTAAATTGGCCTTTTCCCAAAAGGTCGTGTAAGTGTACTATGCCGGCAAGTCTGCCGTCTTGGCCAACAACTGGGAGCACTGTAATAAGGTGAGTTTCCATTAAGGCCAATGCGTCAGCAGCCAGGGCCTCTGGCATAACTGTTTTGGGATTTCGGGTCATGATTTCCTCAACGTTTTTTTCCGCAAAGCCTTGTCCAAATCTTACCACGGCCCTTCTCAAATCGCCATCGGTTACAATCCCAACTAAATGATCATCGCCATCAAGTACTAAGGCCGCTCCAAGCCCCTTTTGATCGATGATCTTGGCTACAGATCCCATTTTTTGGCCAGTTCTGACAAGCGGTAATTCCTCTCCTGTAAGCATCACCTGCCCTACTGATACCTTGAGTCTTTCGCCTAAAGTTCCAGAGGGATGGTTGCGCCTGAAATCCTTTTCGCTAAATCGTCTCAGTTTTAGAAGCACCACAGCCAGTGCATCTCCAACTGCAAGACAGGCTGTTGTGCTTGCAGTTGGGGCAAGCCCAAGGGAACATGCTTCCCGCATTACTCCTGTGTTTATGACACAATTTGCATGTCTGGCCAGGGTTGATTGCAGGCCTCCTGTAAATGCAATGACAGGTATCCTTCTCTCCTTGAAGGCTGGCATCAGGGCATTGACCTCCTGAGTCTCACCACTGTTGGATATGGCAATCACAACATCTCCCGCCATTACCATGCCTAGATCACCATGAAGTGCCTCAGCAGGGTGTAGAAAGATGGCTGGTGTGCCTGTGCTTGCTAGCGTTGCCGCTATCTTTCTCCCTACAAGGCCAGACTTACCGATCCCAGTTATGACAACACGTCCCCTTGATTTGAGAATAAGTTTAACGGCATTCTCAAATTCTTTATCCAGATTGTCCCTGACTTGAGTTAGGCCTTCGATCTCAATATCTATAGCCCGTTTGCCTTCCTCGATTATGTCAAGGGATGTTTGAGTGTTATTCAAGGCTGAATTTTCCAACGCTATAATCTACGTTCGTAGGATATTCTCCATTAAAACAGGCCAAGCAGAAACGGTCGTGATGACCTCCTGCCGCCTCTATCATGGATTCAAGATCAAGGTAGTGCAGATGGTCAAGGCCAAGGTAATCCCTTATTTCCTCTACACTCTTTTTTGAGGCAATGAGTTCGTCTTTTGTCGGAAAATCAATGCCATAAAAACATGGGAAACGTGTGGGAGGGCAGCTTACCAACATGGAGATCTCTTTTGCACCAGCGTCCCTAATGGCCTTGACCCTGGTGCGGCTGGTTGTGCCTCTGATGATGGAGTCTTCCATAATCACTACCCGTTTGCCTCTGATTGTATCCTTAACAGGGTTTAGCTTTATGCGTACTCCAAAGTCCCTCATTGCCTGGCTCGGCTGTATGAAGGTGCGTCCCACGTAGTGATTTCTAATGACGGCCAGCTCCAGTGGCATTTGGGCTGCCTGGGCATAACCTACGGCTGCATAGTTTCCAGAGTCTGGAAACGGCATAACAAAATCGGCTTCCATGGATGTCTCCCTGGCAAGGGCAGCTCCCAAAGACTTTCTGAATGCGTAAACATTCTTGCCAAATATGTTGCTGTCTGGTCTAGCAAAGTATATGAACTCAAATATGCAGTTGGCCCTTCGCTCTGCCTGGATTCCAGTAAGGGAGTGGAGGCCGTTTTCATCTATAATTACTATTTCTCCCCTTTCAACATCCCGCACATATTCAGCTTGAATAAGGTCAAGGGCACATGTTTCAGAAGCAAGCACATAGGCTCCACTTTCGAGCCGTCCAATGCAAAGAGGACGAAATCCTAGGGGATCACGAAAGCCTATCAAGGCCTTCTCTGTTAGCATTAATACACTATAGGCCCCTTTTATAACCTTCATGGCGTGGCAGATGGCCTCTCTTATCCCCCTCTTCCATGCCTTGGCAAGCAAGTGCACTATAACTTCACTGTCCATGGTGGTTTGGAAGATGGAACCAGTACCTTCGAGAGCAGCCCTGATCTCATGGGCGTTGACAAGGTTGCCATTGTGGGCAACTGCCATGGAGCAGCCGGCATGGTTTACGCAAAATGGCTGGGCATTTTGAAGTACGGAGGAACCTGTAGTTGAATAGCGCACATGCCCTACGGCAAGATGCCCTTTTAGTTCCTTCAATTTATCTTCCTGAAAGACCTCGCTAACAAGGCCCATTGCCTTGAATTCCGAGACCTTTTTGCCATCTGATGCGACAATGCCTGCGCTTTCCTGCCCTCTATGTTGAAGGGCATACAGGCCAAAGTAAGTGAGTTTTGCAGCATCTTCGCTTCCATAGATTCCAAATATGCCGCACTCTTCCTTTGGGCCTGTTTGATAACGTCTAAGCTTCCAAAAACTATTACAGTGTATGGGATAATCCGAAGGGTTCATGGTTCTAATAGTATTCCTGAAGGGGTTTGACGTCCATTTCCTCTTTTTTAAGGGCAACAATGGCCTCCACTGCGGCCTTTGCCCCAGCTACAGTTGTAAAATAGGGGATATTTAGTTCCATGGCTGTCCGCCTAAGGCGATAGGCATCTGTAAGTGTACGCTTTTTTCCGCTTGGGGTGTTGATTACCAGATCTATCTGGCCATTTTTCATCATGTCTATGATGTTTGGGCGACCTTCAGATACCTTCAAGACCTTTTGGCAATTGACACCATGACTTGAAAGAAATTCAGCAGTACCGCTTGTGGCAAGAATCTTGAAACCTTCCCTTTCCAGTATCCTTGCCGTTTCAAGAAGGGGTTCTTTATCTCCCTTTTTAATACTTAAAAATGCCGTTCCCTCAGTTGGAAGCTCTAAGCCAACAGCAAACTGGCTTTTGGCAAAGGCCATGCCCACGCTCTGGTCGATACCCATGACCTCGCCTGTGGATTTCATCTCTGGTCCAAGGATAATATCTACCCCAGGAAACTTCCTGAATGGGAAGACAGATTCCTTGACAGATACATGGCTAACCTCTGGGTCTTTTGTTAGCCCTAGTTCCTCCAGGCTTTTGCCGATCATCACCTTTGTTGCCAGTTTTGCAAGAGGGATTCCTGTGGCCTTGCTCACAAAAGGAACCGTTCTAGATGCCCTAGGATTTACCTCAAGCACATAAAGCTCGTTATCCTTTACAGCATACTGCACGTTCATAAGGCCAATAACATGAAGTTCCTTGGCCATCTTCTTGGTGGCATCCTTGATCTGTTCGATCATCTCTTTGTCAATACGGTGAGGTGGCAGCACACAGGCAGAATCTCCCGAGTGAATGCCAGCCTCTTCAACATGCTCCATGATGCCGCCAATGACTGTAAGTTTTCCATCAGAGATGGCGTCCACATCTATCTCTATTGCGTCTTGAAGGTATTTGTCAATAAGCACTGGATGTCCTTCCGAGACTTCCACTGCCTCTTCCATAAACTCCCTAAGGCCATTTTCGTCATGGACTATACGCATGGCCCTGCCTCCAAGTACATAAGATGGACGCACAACTACCGGATAACCTATTTCTGAGGCGATTTTCAGGGCCTCTTCCAATGTAAAGGCAGTGTCGTTGGCCGGTTGCTTGAGTCCGAGCTTTTTTAGCATCTTTTGGAAGCTTTCCCGGTCTTCGGCCATGTCTATGCTCTCAGGGCTTGTACCTATAATCTTAACGCCAGCCTTTTTCAAAGGCACAGCAAGGTTCAGAGGAGTCTGACCACCAAATTGCACAATGACACCATCAGGCTGTTCAGTATCCACTATATGGAGTACATCTTCCAGGGTAAGAGGTTCAAAATAGAGTTTGTCTGAGGTGTCATAATCGGTCGAGACGGTCTCAGGGTTAGAATTAACCATGATGCTCTCTATGCCCTCTTCTTTCAGGGCAAAGGAGGCATGGACACAACAATAGTCAAATTCGATTCCTTGTCCGATCCTGTTTGGACCCCCGCCAAGGATCATAACCTTTTTCTTGTTGCTCCTGCGAGATTCGCTTTCTGATTCATAACTGGAATAGTAATATGGAGTGTATGCCTCAAATTCTGCAGCGCATGTGTCAACGAGTTTATAGACAGGCTTTATCTCCTTTTCAAAGCGTTTCGTCCTTACCTGATCCTCATCGAGTCCTGTTAGGTATGCGATTTGTCTGTCTGAAAAGCCTTCCCTTTTTATTGCAAAAAGATCGTCCAGGGCAGCCCGTCCCTTGCTACGGATCTCATTGCCTTTTTTTCTTATCTTATCTATTTGGAAGATAAACCAGGGGTCAATGCCTGTCATCTTGCTGACATCCCTTATGGACATTCCACGCTCAAGCGCATACGGGATGTAAAATATGCGTTTTGAATTTGGAACCCTGAGTTTACTCTCTATCTCGTCCATATCAGGGACGTTGCCTTTGTCCCAAGGATCTTTACCATCGAATCCCAGGCCAAAGCGGCCGATCTCCAATGAGCGCAAGCCCTTTTGCAGAGATTCCCTAAAGGTACGGCCAATGGCCATTGTCTCACCAACACTCTTCATGGAGGTGGTTAGTAGGTCTTGTGCCTCTTGGAACTTCTCAAATGTCCAGCGTGGAATCTTGACAACGCAGTAGTCGATGGTTGGCTCAAAAGATGCCATTGTCTCCCTTGTGATATCGTTTGGGATCTCATCCAGGGTGTAGCCTATGGCAAGTTTTGCAGCAATCTTGGCAATGGGAAAGCCCGTGGCTTTTGATGCAAGGGCTGATGAACGAGATACCCTTGGATTCATCTCTATGACCACAATGTCTCCATTTTCTGGGTTAACTGCAAACTGGATGTTTGAGCCGCCAGTCTCAACGCCAATTTCACGGATTATGGCAAGGGAAGCATCCCTTAAGTATTGGTATTCCTTGTCAGACAGCGTTTGAGCCGGTGCCACAGTGATCGAATCTCCAGTGTGCACACCCATGGGATCGATGTTTTCTATGCTGCAAATGATAACAACGTTGTCTTTGGCATCCCTCATCACCTCAAGCTCAAATTCCTTCCAGCCTATTACAGACTCCTCTAACATGACCTCGTGAATCATGCTTAGATCTAGGCCCTGCTGGCAGATGGATTTGAGCTCATCCATATGATAGGCAATTCCTCCCCCAGATCCTCCAAGGGTAAAAGAGGGACGTACAATTATAGGAAAGCCAATGTCTTGGGCCGCGGCAATGGCCTCTTCTATGGAACGTACAATGGCGCTTCTTGGTATTCTAAGGCCGATATTCTCCATGGCGGCCCTGAATTTTTCACGGTCTTCTGCCTTGTGAATTACCTCAGGGCTTGCCCCAATCATCTCAATCCCAAGTTCATCCAGTATGCCCGTATCTGCAACAGCTACTGCTGTGTTAAGGCCTGTTTGGCCGCCAAGGGTAGGCAAGATGGCATCAGGTTTTTCCTTTTTTAATATCTTTATTACAACCTCTGGCGTGATTGGTTCCACATATGTCCTGTCTGCCACCTCTGGATCGGTCATGATGGTTGCCGGGTTGGAGTTAACCAACACAACCTCATAGCCTTCTTCTTTAAGCGCCTTACACGCTTGGGTCCCTGAATAGTCGAATTCACACGCCTGTCCAATAACAATAGGGCCCGAGCCAATAATCAAAATCTTTTTTAGATCTGTTCTTTTGGGCATCTCTTTTTGTTTCTCAGCTCATAAGTTTTACAAAACGGTCAAAGAGGTACTCAGAATCGTGGGGGCCTGGTGCGTTTTCTGGATGATACTGTACGGAAAACGCAGGTATCTCCCTGTGACTTATCCCTTCAACCGTGTTGTCGTTCAGATTTATGTGGGTGACCTCTACCCCTGTGGGAAGTGAGGCTTCATCTACTGCAAATCCATGGTTCTGGGCTGTGATTTCTATCTTACCAGTGGAAAGATCCTTTACAGGCTGGTTTCCGCCTCTATGTCCAAACTTGAGCTTGTAGGTCTTGGCTCCTAGGGCAAGAGACAGTATTTGATGGCCAAGGCAGATGCCAAAGATAGGCCTTTTGCCAAGGATGTCTTTTACTGTGTTAATAACATGGTGAACTGCTGCTGGATCTCCAGGACCATTGGATAAAAATATTCCATTAGGTTGGCACGCAAGGAGCTGTTCTCCATCAACCGTGGCAGGGAAAACAACACATTGGCATCCCCTTTGGCTAAAAAGTCGTAGCTGATTGAATTTCAAGCCGCAGTCAATTATTGCTATTCTAAAAGAAGCATTTTCCCAGGATTCAAGCCTTGATAGACGCTCTGGTGAAAGTTCATCCAGTTCAAGTATCTTGCCTCCTTCCCATACGTACGGCTTCTTACAGGTTACCAGTGTTGCCAGATCCGCATCTACGAGGCCTGGACTTTCCTTTGCCTTTTGAACAAGGGATTTTTCATCAAGATCTTCAGTTGAAATAACGGCCTTCATGGCACCAGCAAGGCGTATATGCCTGGTTACTGCCCTTGTATCGACCTGTTCTATCCCAAGGATATTGTGCTTTTTCAGATAGCTTCCAAGATCCCCTGTTGCCCGCCAGTTGCTATAGTCTTCTTCATATTCCCTCACTACAAAGGCGCTCAGATGTATTCCAAGAGATTCTTCATCCTCTGGAGTGACACCGTAGTTGCCAATGAGAGGATAGGTCATTGTCACGATCTGTCCTTTATAGGAAGGATCGGTGAGGATTTCCTGATAACCGGTCATGCTGGTATTAAAGACCAGCTCTCCTGTTACCTCTCCAGGACCTGTAAAGGAGCGGCCTTCAAAAATGCGTCCGTCTTCCAGGGCTATAAGTGCCTTCATTTATTGTCCTTATCAAGCGATAAATTTTTGTAGAAAGCTCAAAAAACAACCCCTTGCGGGGCAGGCGCACTATAAACGCAGCCTATTTCCCAGTCAATAGAGGGCGGAAACAGGCTAAAAGGCTACATCTAAAAATGTTCCCTTGATCAATAACCGCCTTATTCACATTTAGCCTGGAGGCCAAGTCATTTGGCGCCCACCTATTACATGGAGATGGATATGATACACTTCCTGGCCGCCGTGACGGTTACAGTTTATAACCGTTCTGTATCCACTGTCTGCAAAGTTTTCCTGCTGTGCAATCTTTTTGGCCACCAGAAACATCTTGCCCATGAGCTCAGCATGGTGTTCTTCAAGGTCGTTCAAAGTTGGGATGTGCTCCTTTGGGATCACTAGCACATGAACAGGGCCTTGAGGGTTGATATCCCTAAAGGCCAAGATTTCATCGTCTTCGTAGACGATTTCTGGTTTTATCTCACCCTTGGCCATCTTACAAAAGAGACAGTCGTTAGACATGGCTTGTTACCTCCTTATCGTATGCCTGCTTCGGATCTATTTCTCCTTGGAGAGAAAAGCACAGCAGGCCTGTTACACTCCGGATGATCCATTACAATGGTCTTGGTTTCAAATACCTGTGTCAGATAGTCACTGTTTAAGACATCCTTAACTGGGCCATTACCAATGATTTTGCCTTGCTTGATGAATAATAATCTGTCCAGATAAAGTGAGGCAAGGTTGATGTCATGAATTACAATTAATATGGTTCTTCTTTTTTCAGCTACCTGGTCTTTAAGAAGCTCGAAAACCTCTAACTTACGTCTGATATCAAGGCTTGATGTAGCCTCATCCAGCAAAAGAAAAGGGCTATCCTGGCAAAGACATCTGGCAAGGAGTACTAGGCGCTTTTCCCCACCAGACAAGTTTACAAATGATCTGCTGGCAAGATGGGCTATTTGGCAAATTGATAAGGCCTTCATTGCCTTTTCCCTAGCCTCTGCTTCTCTGTCGTTGTGTGCGTATCTTCCCATTGCAACTACATCCAAAACCTTGAAGTGGAAAGGCGTTTCAAGATTTTGAGGAAGATGTGCCATGATCCTGGCCCTTTCTTTTGCCGATAGGGCTTCAAGGTCCATTCCCATCACCTTTATATGGCCTGAAGTCAAGGGAAGAAACCCTGTTATAGCCCTTAACAAGGTGGTTTTGCCAGCTCCATTTGGTCCAAGAATACCAATGAGTTGTCCTTGAGGAAGTTTAAGATTTATATCTTTTAAAATGGTCTTTGAACCTACATTGACAGACAGCTTGCAAAGCTCTACAGAATAGGTGTTGGCCCTACTTCCCATGCCAGGATATTTTTCACGCCCCATCCTCTTTCCTGATATTTATAGATTGCCTATGGGCGGTAAGCCCTTCAACTTCGGCAAGGGCCATAACGTCATCTGCATCTTCTAAAAAGGCCTCTTTGGAATATGAGATGATACTTGATCGTTTGATAAAGGTCTCAACCCCAAGCGCAGAAGAGAAGCGGGCCGTGCCCATGGTTGGAAGTACGTGATTAGGCCCAGCAATATAATCTCCTATGGGCTCTGGACTATAGTTTCCAAGAAATATGGCTCCGGCATGTTTAATCTTTGGGATAAGGTCCCACGGCCTTTCCACCATAAGCTCCAGGTGTTCGGGGCCTATGGTGTTGGAGATTTGACAGGCCTCTTCCAGGGTGGAGGTGATAATTACAAGGCCATTTGTTTCCAGGGATTGCCTGGCTGTTTCTGCCCGCTCGAGAGTCTCAAGCTGGATTTCAAGTTCTTTTACCGTTTCAACGGCCAAGTCCTCTGATGTGGTAACAAGGATGGAGGTAGCCATTGGGTCATGCTCTGCCTGAGATAGCATGTCTGCTGCCACAAAAGATGGTTTGGCAGAGTCATCTGCTATGATAAGGATCTCACTTGGTCCTGCAATCATGTCTATGGCTACACTTCCTGACACCAACTTCTTGGCACAGGTCACGAATATGTTGCCTGGTCCGGCTATCACATCTACGGGTTTTATAGTCTGAGTGCCAAAGGCCATGGCACCAACTGCCCAGGCGCTTCCCACTCTATATACCTCGTTTACTCCAGATAGGCTTGCAGCCACCAGGAGGGCTGGGCTAACCGTGCCATCTTGACCTGGAGGTGTGCAGAGAATAATCCTTTTTACACCAGCGATCTTTGCCGGAATGGCATTCATAAGAACAGAGGAAACAAGGGGGGTTTTCCCGCCTTGTCCTCCTGGTACGTACAATCCTGCAGCATCTACAGGACGTACCATCTGGCCAAGTATCACGCCGTTGTCATGGGTTTGGAACCAAGACTCTGGAAGTTGCTTTCTATGAAATGTTTCTATGTTAGCCTTGGCCTTTTTTATTGATTTTAAAAGACGGTTGTCTACCTTTTGGAAGGCAGACTCAAGCTCCTGCTTTTCCACAGGAATCATGGAAGGGGTAAAGTTTGGGCAGTCAAACCGTGCTGTAAACTCACAAAGAGCCTTGTCTCCATCCCTTTTGACCGCCTCGAGTATCTCCTTTACCTTAGCCTCAATCTCTTCTGGTATCTCTACCGTCCTTCTAGAAAGGGCAGACAGCACCCTTTTACCCTTGTCACTGTCTGCCCTTTCTATCTGTACTATGGATTTTGCCATG
>JAMOUE010000108.1 GCA_027068235.1 Deltaproteobacteria bacterium
GAGTGCTTTTAGCTCATCTTCTGTAATGCCAAACTTGTCTGCAAACTCTTCCTCTAAAATAGTAGAAACCTTTAGGTTATTCAGGTCAGAAAATATGCTTTCTTTTGCTACTCTTAAAATGCCGGTAATAACCCCTTTGTATATATGAGGATTATCCTTTAACACCCCGGAAAGAAGCCCTCGCATAAAGGAGATCATTTCATCATAGTAGCCATACTGCCATGCGGCGTGAATCGGGGTGTCGTATTCGTCTATTAGGATTACCGATGTACTGTTATAAGTTTTATGTAATGCCTCAGAGAGAGAAAAAAGAGATTCTTTATAAAGTCCTGTATCATTAGAGCCTTTAAGAATGTCTTGAATGTCTCCTGCAAATTTTTGGCCTTCTGGAAGACGCTCTGCATGTTTTAAAATCTCTTTTTTAATGAGCCGTTTTAAAGCAGAAAGCGCTTCATCAAAAGTTTTTTCTTTAATATCTTTGAATGTCAGGAAAATAAGAGGATATTTTGCAAAGTGTTGTTTAAATGCATCAGTTTTTTTGATTTGAAGGCCTTTAAACAAGGCTTTAGCCTCTTTTTTCTCCTGATCTGTTTCATTCCTTTCAAAGAAATACTTGAGCATTGAAAGGTTTAATGTCTTGCCAAAACGCCTTGGCCTTGGAATAAGAAGCACCTTTGCGCCTGTCTCTATGATTTCTGAAATAAAAAGGGATTTATCAATAAACAGAAAATCCCCCTGCCTTAATTCTTGAAAATCACTTATCCCTATGCCAATGCGCTTTTTCATACGGCCTCTTTAGTGTTACGTACAGAGATATTTCTCTTCTTCATTTCTTCTATTCTACATTTCTTGTCATTTATGGACAATTAAGAATCCAGGAATGTGGTGACACATGTGGTCCGCTATCTTGTCATTTATCCTGTCATTGCGAGGAGGCACAAAACAATTCCCCCTCATCGCGAGGAGCCGAAAGGCCTTGTGGCGATCCCACCCGCACTAACCAAGCTCGTCCATTGCCAGCGAAGCGAAGCAATCCCCTTCGAAGGAACAGAAGAGGGCCGGAAGGAGATCGCTTCTGAATTTATCGAGTCCTGGCAATGAGGTGGCTGGTTGGGCGCATGGGCGTATGGGATCGCTTCTTCCACCCTAAAAGGGCTTTCTCGCAATGACAGCTTAGTGCAAGTTGCAAGTGGCTAGTTGGATATTATTTCCCACACCAGGATTGCACTGGTAATTTTACAGCCTTTCTGGCTACTAAAAGTGCATCTACAATATTGATGGAATCACTGCAATCCACATTGGCAGCACTTGGATGAAATATCCTCAAAGGAAGCGAAACTGAATAACGTGCTATCAGCAAGGCATCTATAATATTTATGGAACTATCACCATTGACATCGCCAATCATTATGCCCTTGTCATTATTTTCATACGCACCCATATCCACGATGCCACCAATTATCCTGTTATTTCCTTGAAAGTCTGTTGCTGGTAGAGAAGGCGCGCTGTTTAAGCCTGTGTTAATCAAAGGAGATGATGAATCGAGATGGAAGTCATTAGCCGAAGTATTGACAAAAAGTGGATCTACTAGAAGGTTGTTGTCGTGCTTATAGTTTAACGATGGATCATTTATATAAAAATTTTCAGAGTTGCCAGATTCAAAATTGGCATTGCCGCTAAAGTTATTATTGAAAAGATTTATCTGAGCGTGTGTATGATTGATCCTATCAATGTCTAGATCTTTTCCTGATATACATGTGCAATTATTATCCAGGAAAATGTTATTATATATATTGCCTGTCCAGTTATCATATAAAAAATATGTAAATAAGCCTCCACCTTCCCATCCTGATGTGTTCTTGAAAAGAGTGTTGTTTATAAAGTTGAGATTTCCTTCTGTAAATGCGCCTCCTCCCCATTTAGTAGCCTTATTATTTCTAAAAATAGTAGAAGTGATATGCACTTCTCCTTCAGGATAGGCAAATAAGAATGCTCCCCCTCCATGATAGTTAGATACATTGTCATAAAAAAGACACCTCGTCACAGAAATTTCTCCATTATTCGTTTTTAACTCTGCTCCCCCACCATTTTGGGAAGAAAAATTAGATGTGAAAAAACAGTTTTTAATGAGCATACTAGATGACCGTGTTTCGGCATATAAGCCTCCTCCGTAAGAGCTGCTATTGCCGTTTCTGATTGTCAAATCATTTATTTCAAGGTTTCCACTAGTCCTAATGTTCATGACTTGAATATTTCCTCCGCCATCCAAGATGGTCTTATCTGCTCCTGCGCCATTAATTGTTAATGAATGCTTTGAAGAGGAATTGTATTCCAGAGTCTTACTTAGGCTGTAGGTCCCTTGGGCTACATTTATTACGTTGTCTTCATTGTTGGTCTCAGCAGTTTCCAAGGCCTTTTGAAAGCTTGCCGGATCAGTAACATTAAAAACTGCACCAAAAGAGATTTCAGTCAGGGCGGTTAAGAAAAATAAAATGATAAGAAATAGATTTTTCATTGTCCCTCCTTGCATGTAATTTTTCTCCAAATTCAAGCCTTAATAAGAAGTATTACTGAAATCTTTAAAAAGATGCTACCTTTATCCAAGGTACAGAGGATTGAAGGGGATCATTTCGGATTCTGTCGAGTCCTCCAAATGACGTGCTGGGTGTAGGTGTTGTGTAGGGGATCGCCACGGCGGCGCAGCCATCCTGCGATGACAGGAGAATTGTCTTGGCCCTTCTTGGAAACTCCAATAACTTGATTTCCACGTGGCCCTTGCATCCTCTATGTCATAGATTTTTACAATGTGCTTTTTGCTAATTCAGCCAAATATAGGCTGACATAGAAGATTAAATACTTTATTTTGAGCTGGAGTTACTGTATGTAATTTCTCTGATATTTTTAAGGCTGCCTTTTGAGAACATTCATCAAAGATTTTCATAATTGATTAATGAAACGATCATTCATTCTTTTTCTACTATTTATCCTTATAGTTGCAATCTTTGTTCTTCCAAGCCTTTTTACCTCGTCTCCCAAGGTACAACATCTGTTAAAAGATACGGTTTCAAGGGAGTTAAAGGCCAAGGTCAATTATTCGGATATTACATGGTACTGGTTTCCCCTGCCGCATCTTGCCTTTCGTGAAGCGAAAGTGGAATCTCCAAATTTTATACTTTATGGCTCCAATGCGGAGATATATCCAGATTGGCTTTCAATGTTGCACGGCAGATTTGGGGTGGCCGGCATTAGCCTTGACGACTTTCACCTGCTGATAAAAAAGATTTCAAACGATCAGGATACCAGCCCAAACTTGCCAAGATGGATAAAGGTTCGAAATGGTTTCATTGAGATATCCAAAAATGTAAGCCTTCCATTCCCGTTTCCCTTCAAAGATAGAAGGCCTTATATAAAAAAGCTTTATGGCAAGATTGGCATAGATGGACCATCAGTAAGGCTTGATCTCAAGGGAAACACCAGACAGGCGCAGCTTATAGAGCTTAAAGGTAATGCAGATTTGCATCAGTTAACCTACTCCTTAAAAGGACACCTTCGTCAGTTTGATCTGTCTGCTCTAAAAATAAACAAGCTCACCAAAGTCAAACAGTTTCCCCATTATGGTTTTATCAATCTTGATTTTTCTGTTAGTGGGAATGGTGTAGAGAGGTCTGAAGGACATATTAAGGCATATTCCAACTGTTTTGTCTCTGGTAAAAGTAAAAAGCGCGTTTCAGCCATATTTTCGTGTGGCAGCCTTGAGCTGCGCTATAAATACGCAGATGGTGAAGCCAATGTGGTGCTGGAGAGTCTGGATTTTAAACATCCTAGGCTACATCTGACAGGTACTTTGCACTTCTGGAAAAAAGATGGGCTGCCTTGGTTGAAAGTTGACGCAAAAGGACGCCGTCTTGATCTTGCCGAGATAAGAAAGGTTCTTCTTGCCCTGTCCATAAGGGACAAGGACGTTGATGATTACTGCAATGTCATCCGTGCAGGCACTGTTAACTGGGCAAGGGTTCACCTAGATGCTCCCGCTTCCAAGTGGCATTCATTGTCAGATATGTACATAGAGGGCCGGGCAGAAGACGTAAAGGTCTATGTAAAGGATGAGGATTTTTTTGTTGATTCTGTATCTGGTCCCTTTGAGATTGTAGATGGTGTTCTACATGTGAAGGAAGGCCTTGCCCGTTTAAGAAATACCAAGGGATCTTCAGGGCGTCTCATTTTTGGCCTGTCAAAGGGGAGAGAGCAATTCAAGTTGGATATCGTCCTGAGTGCGCCCCCAGAAGATGTGAAATGGGCCCTAATGAAATTTACCCATGAAGACACCCTTCATAGAGAGCTTAAAAGGCTTTCCAAGCTTAGTGGAAGGATTGTAGGCAGGCTCATTATAGGCGATAAAAAGCATGACAAAAAGGTAAAGGTACAGGTACAAGAGGCCCGTTTGTCAGCCTTCTATAAGACCTTGGGTGCAAAGGTTAGTATTGTTCAGGCCCATGCCAGATATTTCGATGACACTTTTTCTGTATCCAACTTCTCTGGAGGTGTGGGGCCAAATTTCTTCAAGGATGTATCTGCAAAGGTTTCGTGGAAAGATGGTCATTTCAAGATCAAGGTTAATCGTGGAATGGGCAGCGTATTGGCCGAGTCCATCTTGGATTTCTGTAACAGGTTCAATTTGGGACAGGAGTTTATAGACAAGTATCATGTATCAGCATCAGGCCGGTTCAGGGTAAAGAGGCTTAATCTCTTTTTTGATGCAAAGGTTCCTTCCTCTTTTTCCTATCTTGTTGCAGGTTCGCCGCTTGGGGTTTCTGTGGAGACGTCTCTATTGCCTCACAAGGTTTTTCTAAAAGGTGGCAAGCTTTTGGTTTCAACCGACAAGGTTTCCGCCTCCAGACTTAAATTGAGTATGGCTGGAAGCAGGTTTGCTATAGGGCTAGATCTTGACCACAACCATTTCCATAGGTGGAGTGGAAGCGTGAAAGTTAGTGGGCCTATACGACGTAACCTGTGGAAATGGCTTGAAAAAAAAGGTGTTGAGCTTGATGAATTCACTCCCAGAGTGCCCTTTTTTGTAAGGGATTTCAAACTACGATTTACCAAGGGGGAGCCCAGAGAATTTGTCGGAACCTTGTATTGGAAGGACGATGGCATTTCCCTTTTCATAAATGCACGTAAAAGCAAGGGACTTTTTGACTTAAAGAGGCTTTCCATTAATGCGGCTGGGAAAAGGGCTGAGCTTTCCTTTTTGAAGGCATTAGGCATAAAAAAACGGTTTTCATTGGGTTTTAAGGGAGAGCTTTTAGGAGACACCCTTGATTCTATTCTTGTAGAAAACAACATGCTTGATGGCAGGCTCCAAGGAGACTTCTCTTTTGGTTTTTCTGCCCATGAAAAAAAGGCATATTCCATAGATGGTAGAATTCATATTGAGGGGTTTAGGTGGATTTGGGGGCTTAACGACAATCTACGCTTTAAGAAACTTGATATAGAGGCTAATAAGTCGCATAGAGGCAATATTTCTGGATTAATAAGATTATTTGATGACAAGATAGGGATAAATGGAACATTTAAGAATGGTGTAGGCAGACTTGTCTGTTCTTTGAATCTTTCTGCCCCTGTTCTTTCTTCTCAGACTATCTCTTTTATTCAAAAGATGTCAGAAGCCCAGAAAGGCACGGATGCTGGTACATCCAGCCTTTCAGACCAGGAACAGGCGAAGTTGTTTCGGGAGCTTGCCAAAAGGCTGGATCTCAAGATCGGCTTTAAGGTGAAAGAGGCAAGGTATGCGGTTACTGATTTTTCAAAGGAAAAGAAACAGGGTTCGCATGAAGTTGTGTTGAAGAATTTAAAGGGAAACGCAGAGGTTCAAAAGAGCAGGCTCAAGAGGCTTGAGGCCTTTTCAGATGATACTTGTGGCCTGGATGTTTATTTGAAAAAAGAGCGTATTGGAGACCGTGTAATTAGCGAATTTTCAGTCATAACGCCAAAGGGCAGGCAGGCACTTTTTGAACAGGTTTTGGATTGTCTTGGCGTAGAGCAGGATCTAATAACAGGCCCTGTGACATTCAATTTGTACCTTCGGGGTGGAGAGAGGGTTCTTCTTGGAAATGGCAATCTTGGCATTAAGGCAAAAGATGGCTATATCCACAGATTTGGCCTTATTTCCAAGATATTTAGTGTTGTAAATATTGTTGATATATTTTCTCTGAACAAAGGCCTGTTGGAGGGAACTTCTCCCTATAAAAAGATGTTGATTGATGCTAAGATAGCCTCAGGACGTGTCCATCTGGAAAAGGCCTATATAAAGGGGTCAGGAATCAACTTTTACGGCACAGGAGACGTCTACCTAGATAGCAAGATGCTTGATCTGATAATCTTTGTCCAGCCATTGAAAACGGTTGATACCATTATCACAAGCCTTCCAATTATAGGTGGTATAATCGGTGGAAAGAATAAGTCTCTGTTTGCCATTCCTGTAAAGGTCAGTGGGGACTGGAATGATCCCAAGGTTGACACATTACAGACGAAAACTGTTACCGACATATTTAAAAAACTCATATTCAATGTGTTGACAGCTCCGTTTAGCCTTGGACATTGATTGTAATAATTTGGCTGTCAAACTTCCGTTAATTGGTAGTTTTAATAAGTTAAAAGAGAGGGGTAGACGAATTATTGCTGGGAGCGTAAACCAGATGACAAACTGATTGCAGTCATTGCGAGCGAAGCGAAGCAATCCCATCTGCAGTTGCAAGAAAGTGGGGAAGATTGCTTCGGCCCTTCCGGGCCCCGAAATGACAGGTTGGTCAGGTTTGAAAGATAGTCTATGTGGTGATGAGGCGTACATGAAAGGCTCGTTTTTGCTAAATTTGGCATCTTTAGTGGTGGTTATTGCAGGAATAAAGGCCTGCGCCTCTGTGGTTGTGCCTTTTTTGCTATCTGCCTTTTTTGCTGTGCTAGCCTCTCCAATACTTTTCTGGCTAAGACGAAAGGGGTTGCCCGACTGGTTTTCCATTGTGTTTCTCATAATCCTTTTCATAGTCATTGAGACAGGCCTAGGCGCACTTCTTGGCACATCTGTGGCAGAATTTTCCAAAGAGCTGCCAGTGTATCAGGAGCGTCTAGGCTCGATTTATTCAAAACTGACTCAATTTGCCAAACAGCTTGGATTTTCAGATGTTGAACTTTCAGTGCTTCAGGAACTGGACGTTTCCAGGATTATGGCCTTTGTGGCCTCCACACTTAAAAGCATGGGGGTTCTGATAACAAACACCTTTGTCATAGTCCTTACCCTTGTGTTCATGCTCCTTGAGGCTGGAGGAATGATATACAAGCTAGAGGCCCTTAGTCTCCTTGGTTTTGAAAAGAGCAGGGAGTTACGGCTCATAATTGATGGAATAAACAGTTTTTTTGCCATAAAGACATTCACAAGCTTTCTAACAGGCGTTCTGATCTGGTTAGGACTGTTGATACAAGGTGTTGATTTTCCGGCCTTGTGGGGCGTATGTGCCTTTGCCCTAAATTTTATCCCAACCATCGGTTCTATAATCGCTGCGGCCCCTGCCGTGTTATTGGCCCTTGTAAAGCTTGGTTTTGCCCACAGCCTGATCACTCTTTTCATCTATGTTGTAGTCAACATAGCAGTTGGCAACATCCTTGAGCCCAAGCTCATGGGGCAAGGAGTTGGGCTTTCTCCACTTGTTATATTTTTGTCCATGGCATTTTGGGGTTGGGTGCTTGGCCCTGTTGGTATGTTTCTTTCTGTTCCCATTACCATGTCGATCAAGATTGCAATGGGGGTTCATAAAAGGACAAAGTGGCTCGCTGTGCTTCTTGGAACCAACTCAGAGGCTGCGGCGTTACTGCAGCAGGCAGAAGTAAAAGCAGAAGTAGAAAAACAATGAAAGGTTACGTACAAGTTTATACAGGGGATGGCAAGGGTAAGACTACAGCCTCTCTTGGATTATGTGTTAGGGCTATTGGTGCTGATAAGAGGGTGTTGATAGTTCAGTTTCTAAAAAAGGGAGATTTTAGTGAAATCAAAGGGCTTGGCTACTTTGGAAGTATGGTCAAGGTAAAGCAGTTTGGCACGGGGCATTTTGTCAGGGGAAAGCCGAGTAGAGCTGATATTGAAATTGCTGAAGCAGGTCTTGAGTACGTTAAGACCCAGATGATGAGCGGTAGTTTCCATGTGATAATCTTGGATGAGATAAATATTGCTATGGATATGGGGCTTTTGAAGGTTAGCGACGTCTTGGAATTTCTTTCCAGTCGGCCAGATGATGTGGAGGTTGTTCTTACAGGCAGGTATGCGCCCAAGGAGATAGTAGATGTTGCTGATCTTGTTACGGAGTGCCGTATGATAAAACACTATTTTACAAAGGGTGTAAAAGCCAGAGAGGGAATAGAAAAATGAGTCCAATACTCAGGGGGCTTAGAGGGCCAGAAATTGAAAGAATGAGTATGGAGATTATTGAAAAAGAGCTTGGCCCTACAGATTTTTCTACTGAACAGTTGCAGGTGGTTAAAAGAATTATTCATGCAACAGCAGACTTTGATTTTGCCAAGAATATCAGGTTTCATCCAGATGCAGTGGTGGCGGCAATAGAGGCCATCCGTTCAGCCTGCCCAATAGTGACTGATACACAGATGGCAGCTTCTGGAATAAGCCGTTCCCTGTTGCCAGAAGGCAGTAAGGTTGTGTCTCCTATGGGCAGTGCTGAATGTAGAGCCCTTTCTGAGCAGATGGGGGGGACCATGGCAGAGGCTGCAATGGAGATGGCTTCAAGTATGGAGCCAGGAATAGTGGCCATTGGAAATGCACCTACTGCCCTATTGAGGCTTATTGACATGATGGAGGAAGAGAGATTTCTACCAAGGCTTATTGTAGGTGTGCCCGTTGGCTTTGTAAATGCTGCTGAGTCCAAAGAGGAACTTTTAAGGCGTTCAAAAGTTCCTTACATTACATGCCTTGGTAGAAAGGGCGGAACACCTGTTGCAGTTGCCGCTGTAAACGCCCTTATAAGGTTGGCTTTGTAGCTCCATGAGTTCTGGGGTTGTGCAGGGTCTTGAACAAATTTTTTCTTGTGTTAAAGCTGTCAAAAATAGTGATTTTATGAACTCAGGCCTTAAAAACTCAAAGGTCTGAAATAGGCTGGGAGGAGCGCAGTTACCATGTGGAATCAAATTGAGGGGGCTCCAAGGGAGGAGCTTGAAAAATTACAGCTTAAGAGGCTTCAGGACACTGTACAAAGGGTTTACCATCTGGTGCCCTTTTACAAGAAAAAGTTTGATGAGTTAGGTATCAGGCCAGAGGATGTAAAGTCCCTGGAGGATCTTCAGCGGTTGCCTTTTACCACCAAGCAAGATCTTAGAGATCACTATCCCTTTGGCCTTTTCACTGTTCCACTTGATCAGGTGGTGAGGATTCATTCCTCTTCTGGTACCACGGGCAAGCCCACTGTGGTTGGTTACACTCGTCATGATATGGATGTGTGGATAGAGGTCATGGCAAGAAGTATGTCTATGGTTGGGGTCGGCCCTCAAGACGTTGTCCACAATGCATACGGATATGGACTTTTTACTGGAGGGCTTGGTTTTCATTATGGCGCAGAGAAGGTTGGGGCTGCTGTGGTCCCTTCCAGTGGGGGATTTACAAAGAGGCAGCTACTTCTCATGAAGGATTTTGGCGCAACAATCCTTTGTTCTACCCCATCTTTTGCCTTGCACATGGCAGAGGTTGGAAAGGATGAGGGGTATGATCTTAAAAAAGACTTTAAGATAAGGGCAGGTTTTTTTGGTGCAGAACCAGCCAGCGAAGGATTAAGACAGGCCCTAAGGGATGAATGGGGACTTATCTATATAGAAGCCTATGGGCTTTCAGAGATTATAGGGCCAGGGGTTGCTGCAGGCTGTCCGCATGGGCATTTGCACGTGTTTGAAGATCATTTCATCCCCGAGGTGATAGATACGGAGACGGGCGAGGTGCTTCCTGATGGCAAGGAAGGAGAGCTGGTTTTCACCACTGTTACCAAACAGGCACTTCCAATAATCCGTTACCGGACAAAGGATATAACAGTGCTTCATAGAGAGCCGTGCAAGTGTGGCCGTACCCTGACCGTAATGGAGTCGGTAAAGGGCAGGGCAGACGACATGTTGATTGTCAACGGTGTAAATGTCTTTCCTTCTCAGGTAGAGCACGTGCTTACAAAGGTTGAGGGAGTAACGCCCAACTATGTGATAGTGCTTGATAAAAAGGGTGTCCTTGACAAACTAGAGGTATGGGTTGAAGTGGATGACCGTACCTTTGCCGATGGAATAGGGGCACTTGAGCAGCTCAAGGCCAAGCTTCAGCAAGAGATGCTCAATGACCTGTACATAAATGTAAGGATCAAATTAGTAGAGCCCAAGACCCTGGAAAGGAGTATGGGCAAGGCCAAAAGAATCATAGACAAGAGAGAGGCAGAGGGGTTGCAGAAATGATAAAGAAGTATGGCATCAAACAACTGTCCATTTTTCTTGAGAACAGGAAAGGCAGACTCCTTGAGGTGACAAAGGCCCTTAAGGATGCGGCCATTAACATCAGGGCGTTGGCCTTGGCCGAGTCGGCAGAGTTTGGAATACTCAGGCTGGTGGTAAACAATCCAGAAAAGGCCAAGAGCGTACTGTCCTCGGCTGGTTTTACCCTGAGAGAGCAGGATGTTTTCGCCGTGGATGTTCCAGATGAGCCTGGAAGCTTTTACAATGTGGTAAAGGTATTGGCAGATGCAGACATAAATATAGACTACACCTATGCCTTTGTAGGCGGTTCCAGTAAGGCCGTTCTCATATTTAAGTTTCCATCCCAGATGCTTGAGTCTGCGCTAGACGTATTGAACAAGGCTGGGATACAGCTTGTGGAACCCATGTTTTTTTACGACTAGCTGGTAATCAAACGCCGGGTGTTTGCTGCCTTATGCAGCCCCGGCACTGTTATTTTGTCCCGAACCTAAACCTAAGATAAACCCGACATGGCGGAAGGACAGAGATGAAGACAAAATTTATATTTGTTACAGGGGGAGTTTTGTCATCCCTTGGAAAGGGTCTTGCAGCGGCCTCCATTGGGGCGCTTCTTGAGGCCAGAGGGCTGACAGTGACCCTTCAGAAGTTGGATCCTTACATAAATGTTGATCCAGGCACCATGAATCCTTTCCAACACGGAGAGGTTTATGTGACAGACGATGGCGCCGAGACGGATCTGGATCTTGGCCATTACGAGCGCTACACAAGTGCAAAGTGTGGACAGAGGCATAACTACACATCTGGACGCATCTATTACAGTGTAATTACAAAAGAACGTGCAGGTGACTACCTTGGTGGCACTGTGCAGGTCATTCCTCATGTTACAGATGAGATAAAACAGGCCATCCTACAGTTAAATGGCGAGGCTGATATAGCCATAGTCGAAATAGGCGGTACAATAGGAGATATAGAAGGCCTGCCATTCATAGAGGCCATACGGCAGCTTCGTGGAGATCTTGGCAGAGACAATACCCTTTATATTCATGTTACATATGTGCCGTTCATAAAGGCTGCTGGTGAGCTCAAGACAAAGCCTACCCAGCACAGCGTAAAAGAACTTCGGTCCATAGGGATTCAGCCTGAGATAATACTTTGCCGCACAGAGATGGAACTTGCCCCAGAAATCAAGGCCAAGATAGCCCTCTTTTGCGATGTAAAGGAAGATCGGGTCATTACCGCCAAGGATGTGAACTGCATTTATGAGGTTCCACTTTGTTTTCACAGGGAGGGGCTTGATGAAAGGATTGTGGAGTGTCTAAACATCTGGACAAGGCAGCCGGTTCTCACTGCATGGGAAAATCTCATGGCCAGGATAGAGCAGCCTCAGTACTCTGTGAAGATTGCCATGGTGGGTAAGTATGTAAATCTGAGAGAATCCTATAAGAGTTTAAATGAGGCCTTGTTTCATGGAGGTGTTGCCAACAATACCAAGGTGGAAATTGACTTTATCAACTCCGATGAGGTACGGGGCGACGAGCTTCAGGCAAGGCTGTCGGAAGTGGATGGAGTGCTTGTGCCAGGCGGTTTTGGGAGCCGAGGGATTCCTGGCAAGCTGGAAGCCATCAACTTTGCCAGAGAGAACAAGGTTCCTTTCTTTGGTATTTGTCTTGGTATGCAACTGGCCGTGATTGAGTTTGCAAGGCACGTGGCTGGTATCTCAATGGCTGATAGCACAGAATTTGCTCCAAATACTCCAGATCCTGTCATATACCTCATGAAGGAATGGTATGACTACAGGACAGACACTGTGCAGAGAAGAGATGAAAACAGCCAGATGGGAGGCACCATGCGTCTTGGGGCTTATCCTTGCAAGCTGGTGCATGATACCACGGCCTACAACGCCTATCAGAAGGAAGAGATTTTCGAGAGGCATAGGCACCGCTACGAATTCAACAACTCCTACAGGGAAGTCCTTGAAAAGGCAGGGCTTAAGATTGCAGGTCTAAGTCCAAATGGTGAGCTTGTAGAGATTGTGGAAATAGAAGATCATCCGTGGTTTCTTGGTTGTCAGTTCCATCCGGAATTTAAGTCGAGGCCTTTGGAGCCGCACCCGCTCTTTGTCTCATTCATTGGTGCGGCACTCAAAAGAAAGTACGATAGACAGTGATGCAAGAAGACAGTAGGCCAACTTCTATATCAATAGGCAATGTCTCAATAGGTCCTGGTTCGCCGCCGCTTTTGATTGCAGGGCCATGCGTGCTTGAAGGGCTTGATGTCGCCCTTGAGATCGGGGCCTTTATGAAAGATGCTGC
>JAMOUE010000109.1 GCA_027068235.1 Deltaproteobacteria bacterium
TAATAAAAAGATCATATAAGAGTTTGATTCAAAATGAGTGGTTTTATTGGTTTGCCTAAGGATATTCACAAAGGAAGTCTCCCACCTGGAATTGACCGAGTAGGGGAAGGATGCAAGCTTGCAGCAAGCATATCAGTATATACAGATCTTTCTCATAAAGGGCGTGGCACCATTGAATTGGGAGATCATGTGATATTAATGGATAATGTCAGGTTGGTTACAGGAGATACTAGGGTTAATAAGGAAGCCTTTATAAGGATAGGTCATGGAGTAATTGTTAACGTTGGTTGCTACCTTTCTGGAGAAGGCGGACTTGTTATAGACGATCATGTCCTTATCGGTCCTGGGGCTAAACTGCTTAGTGCTGGACATGAATATTCGGGCCTACCAGAAGAAATCTCTCGTCACGGCCTTACATATGGTCAAATAGCAGTGGGGAGAGGGGCATGGATAGGTGCTGGAGCTATAATATTAGAAGGAGTAACTATAGGGAAGGGAGCTATCATTGGAGCAGGGAGTGTTGTTACAAAGGATGTAGCGTCTTTTTCAATCGTTGCTGGTAATCCTGCCAGACATATTAAATGGAGGAATGGTTTTGGAAAAAATAGTTCTTTCTATGCACCTATTCTCAGGCTGTTAAAGGTTATTAAGAGGCTATTAGGTTAAATGGGAGTGTGTAGTAAGATTTCAAAGGCTAGCAGGTTACTTTTGCTCTATCCTTGCCTTTCTTTGTTGCCCATGTCTCTTGCCTATGAGATGGCTCGCTTTTTTTCTCCCATGGATAGGAGTTTTCAAAAAGATTATATGAATCATTGGGCACAAGGTCTTCAAAAATGCCTGAATAAGGGAAAGGCTTTTAGGGTGAACAATATAAAAGCCTGTATCAAGGAACATATAACTATGTTGTCTTTGGAGGCCCTTGATTCTTGTATTGTACCAAGATTGCATCCAAAGCAGATGAATAGATTGTCAAAAATTGATGGTTTACATCATATAAAGACTGCGCTTGAGCAGGGTAAGGGTCTTATTATAGCAACGACACATTTTTGTAGGCTTAATATGACTGCTTACACCTTGGGACATATGGGAATAAGAAATGGTATCCTGAGTCAGACTGTTGATGATGATAATCCATACCTTGATTGGATTGACAGAAAGTTTTTGAGTAACAAGCTCAAAAGATACTATCGGCTTACAATGGGACCAGGGTTGACCCTAAAAGACAGTCCAAGGCGTATTTATAGGGCCCTTGAAAAAAACGAGATAATGGTAATACTCATGGACGCATACCCAGACAGTGTGAAAAAATTTTATAATGTTCCATTCTTAGGTGGAACACTGAAGTTGCCCAAAGGAATTGCCAGAATATCCAAACATACAGGAAGCCCTTTGGTGTATAGCGTGGTAAGGCCAAGAGGCAAATGGGGGGTAGAGGTAAATATAAGGCCTCTTCCAGGTGTTGGAGAAGAGCCATTTTTTCAGGCAGTACGAGAGTTTGAAAAAGATATTAAGGAACTGCCGTGTCAATGGTGGCAGTGGGCATATATGAATACCAAGTGGACCAATGCATAATAAGACGTTTAGGTATGCCTATGAAATCGATTTAGAAGAGGATACTACGCCTGCTAAGGTTGTTCGATTGGTGGGTAATAATAAAAAGGTTTTGGAACTTGGCTGTGGGCCAGGACATATGTCACAGGTTCTTAGAAATAATTTTGGTTGTAATATTATCGGAATAGAAATAGATGAAGAGGCTGCGAAGGTTGCTAGAAATTTTTGCCACGAGGTGGTTGTTTGCAATTTAGATGATACGGATCTTACAAGACTTTTTGAAAAAAATACCTTTGATGTCATTGTAATGGCTGATGTGCTTGAACATTTAAAAGAACCTCAACATACTTTGGTTCAATGTAAACAGCTTGTAAGTGATGATGGATATATGGTGATTTCTATTCCAAATGTGGCCTATGCAGGTGTTGTTGCAAGCCTCATGATGGCCCAATTCCCTTATGCTGATTTGGGTATATTAGACAGGACGCATTTACGTTTTTTTACCGGGCCTAGTTTTCGAATACTATTACAACGGTTGGGCTATCGTATAGAAAAATGGCTTACACACCAAGTATCAGTGGAATATACTGAATTTAAAGATACCTTTGAAAGATTGCCAAGTGTTGTAAAGGAATATCTTTTAAAGAGTCCAGACAGCTTGGTGTATCAATTCATAGCAAAGGTTAAGCCGTCTGTTACACATGAAGAAGACCCATTGTTACAAGAGCTTGATTATCTGACAGAGACATGTATCAAAGAACGTGATTTGTGGATGAATAACAACTATTGTATCGATACCTTAAAAAAGAATTATGCTGATATGGCAGAAGTCAGTCTTATACAACGATTTTTAAAGATTTTTAAAAGGTCATCATAACATTAAAAAGATCTATAGGAGATCGCTATGTATTTGAGTTTTTGTTACTTGAATCTCAAAAGGTTCTCGTTTGTGTTTGCAATATTGATTTTTTCTATAAATGTCTTTTTGGACCATTGTGCAGTGGCCCAAAAAGATTTCATAAATATGAACGATCCAAATGCCCAAAAGATGGTCCTTGCTAAGATTGGAGATTCGCCAATAACGTTGGGAGAACTTGTTGAATTTGGCAAATCGTCTCCCACCTTCTATGGTTTTCTTCAGATTCCGGGAGGACCAGACAAACTTTTGCGTGAATATGTTCTTGAAAAACTTCTACTGTTGGAAGGTAAGGCAAGAAAGATTCCTGAGCCGGCAAATCACGACAAAGCGCTTTATTTACTACGCATCAAAAAGGAACTTCTTCCAGATTTGCCTCCACTTACAGAAAAAGAAGCCAAGGCCTATTACCAAGCTCATTTGGAAGAGTTCTCTACACCTCTTTTATTACGGCTTTCACAAATAAAGATCTATTTTACTAAAAAAAATCATGAAGAAGCCAAAGCGAAAATAGAAAGGATCTCTAAAGAGTTAGAAAAAGGTGTATCTTTTGAAAAGTTGGCACAACAGTACTCTGAAGAGCCCATAAGTGCTGCCAGGGGAGGAGATATTGGTTTTGTGCCTGTTTCTAGCCTCGCTCCTGAAGAAGTCAAAGAAGCAATACTGAAGCTTCAAATTGGGCAAATAACGCCCATCCTCAAAATAGGCAATAGCTATACTATAGTGAAGCTT
>JAMOUE010000110.1 GCA_027068235.1 Deltaproteobacteria bacterium
AGGTAACCTCCCCTCCAAATCTATCTTCTCCATACCTGCAGTATCTTTGTGACTCCTGTAGATAGGAGGCCACCCGATGCCTTACAAGTTCGTGGGTTACTGCCCTGTTAACGGTTATGTGGGCAAGAACACACCGGTGTTTTACAAGTAGAGAAAGATCTAGCGCATCTACTTCTTTAGGGGTTAATAGCCTAACCTTTATATCTTCCTTGGTGTCACAGGCTGTCTCTATATCTTCAAAAAGGACAGGATAATGTCTTTCTAGTTCTTCTTTGATGGCAGCGATAAGGGGCAGGCTGCCTAGTCTTTTAGCCAGATCTCTGAAGGAACGGGGATTGCCAGATACCAAGAAACGTCCTTCATCTAGTCTTGAGGCCTGACAAAACCTTGGGATGTGAACAAAGAAGTCGTGGTAGAATCGTTCTTCTGGGGCAGTTATCTCCATTACAAGATTTGCCATCTCTATGACGGATTCATGCCCCCTTTTTATTATGCCTTTTATAAAGGGTATTGCGCTTTCTGCGCTAATTTTATCTTCGCTTTTGTAGCAAACCCTGCCACAACGCTCTATTTGTTCAAGAACTTTTCCTTGCTGAAAATACTCATCCAATACCTGAAAGGTTGGAAGGATTACCCTCATTGGTTCCCCCTTTGTCTTTTGGTGACCTTTGACCTTGTAAACCTAAAAACTCGTCCTTTATGTCTTTCGAAGAGACAGCACCCGGCCTGTTTTATTTCTATCCCTTGAATTTACAGGTTCGATCTTTTCAAAGGATACCAGAGGCCGCATTTGTATACATTTGACCCCGATTTTTGCACACTTATCTTTAATACTTTCAAAAAGTGGAAATGGTGATGACAAAATAGAAATAAAAACGATCTTGATACCATAGCGCTTGATTATCTTTTCGAGATCGCTTCCTATTCCAAGGACCTTTACGCCATGAATCTCCTGTCCAAGTTTGGCTATGTCATCATCAATAAAGCCAACAGGAAGGTAATCGTGGTTTCTTCTTTTTCTGAGTTCCCTTAGAAAAAGATCGCCACCGTCTCCTGCACCATATATCAGTATTGGAATGGAGTGGCTCTTTTCAGCTTGTCTAATAAAGTATTCATTAAACATGCGCAGGAGAAAGCGTATTCCGCCTATCAGCAGAAAAGTCATGATTGCATCTAAGAAAAAAACAATCCTTGAAAAGCCCTGAAATCTATAAACAAAGACCAATACACCAACTATAATAACAGAGCTTACCAAGGTTGCCTTTATGATCTTGAATGTGTCATCCAGACTGGCAAAGCGCCATTGCCCCCTGTAAAGTCCAAAGGCCCACAAGCAGCACACCTTTACTCCAAGTACAAGAGGCAGGGTTTTCTCTATGAGCCCTTGGTTGAAAGGGCTTATCTGTCCGTCGAATTTTAATAAATATGCAGAGTAGTACCCAACTGTCAGAAGAAATAGATCTAGGCATACCTGAAGGATCTGACGTTTATTGAGTATTGCTGCCATTGCATCTACAATTCGTGACCGTTTGGCCCCCTCTCTATCCTCATAAACATCCTTGTTCAGGTAACTCAAGAACACTCCAAAAAATATGGCTATAACTACAGTAATACTCATTACTGCCAAAAGCCCTTCCATGGAGTGAGCTGCCATGTAAAGTGTAACCCCAGATACTGCTGCAGCTGCAATCATCAGGGTTACCACTGCCTGTTCTTCTGATAGGCCAAGTAATACCAACCTGTGGGATGTGTGATCCTTGCCCCCCTGAGATATGGCGCGTCCGCTCTGTAACCTGGACAAGGATACCAGGGCTGTATCAAAGATCGGTATTATTAGCACTGATATTGGCACTGCAAGCATTAGTACTATGTTGGACATCCCTGCAAAAAATTCCTCTCCTCCAAGTTGTGCCTGATGTAAATGGGTACTTACGATTGCAAGTCCTCCAAGCGTGAAGCCTAGAAAGAGGCTGCCACAATCTCCCATGAATATCTTTGCAGGCTTGAAGTTGTAGACAAAGAAGCCAAGGCAGGCTCCTGCCAGTAAAATGGCAGGGAGTACCACCTGCGGAATGCCAAACATGATTCCATATGCGGCAAGAGAGAATGATGCCACCATGGAAATACCAGACGACAGGCCGTCCATATTGTCCAAGATGTTGACGGCATTTGCTATGCCAATGAGCCAAAAGACACTGATGCAGATAGATATTATAGGATAACCTGGAAGATTGATCTTGAGGCCAAAACCAACCAAAAGGACTACGCAAATAAGTTGTGCAATGAACTTGCTTTGCGGAGAAAAATCCAAGAAGTCGTCTAGTAGTCCAATCAAAAAGAACAGACAAGCCCCTGACATAAGAAGCAAGTTTTCATTTTCATGGATGGGGGTGGCAATTACAAAGGGGATAATGAATGCAAAAAAGATTGCTATGCCACCATAAAGAGCAGTTGGACGACTATGCCATCTATCTTTACGTGGCTTGGCGATTAGGCCGGTTTTCTTGGCAAAGATTATTGTAATGGGTGTTAAAAAGATGCTTAAAATAAATGATAAAAGGAAATAACCTACTAATTCTGCCACCATTGTGGCCATATCACACAGCCCTTGCCCTGAAATACTCTATCGTGTGTTGAAGGATTTCATCTAGTGGAGTCTTTGGCACAAAGTCAATTAGAGATTCCAGCTTTTCAAGAGATGGTACCCTCCTCATCATATCTTCAAAATCTTTGCCATAGGCCTGATCATAGGGGATAAAGACTATTTCAGAGTTGCTTCCAATAAGCTCTTTTATCTTTTGAGCAAGATCCGCAATGCTTATTTCTTCTGTGCCCCCAATATTGACCACCTCTCCAGAGCCTTTTTTGCATTTGATTAGCCTATATATGGCCTCCACTACATCGCCAACATATGTGAATGTGCGCGTCTGTTTTCCGTCTCCATAGACTGTGATTGGATCATCTCTAAGGGCCTGCTGAATAAATCTTGGAACTACCATGCCGTACATACCAGTCTGCCTCGGACCTATGGTGTTGAAACATCTTATTATGATGGTATCAAGCTTTTTGGTTCGGTGATAGGCTAGGGCGGTAAATTCGTCCACAAGTTTACTTGCAGCATAGCTCCATCTCATGGTGCTTGGGGGGCCATAAATGAGGTTGTCGTCTTCCTTTAGAGGGGCGTGCGTGTGCTTGCCATATACTTCTGAGGTGGATGCCACCAGGATTTTCTTTTTGTATTTATTGGCCAGCTTAAGAGCTGTCTCTGTGCCAAGGATATTCGTTTCTATTGACGACAATGGATTTTCAAGTACGTGCTTCACACCAACTGCCGCAGCAAGATGAACTATACAGTCACAGGAGGAAATGAGATCTTCCATTAGCTGTTCATTCAATATGGTGTCTATGACATAATTGAAGCCAGGATTGTTGAAAAGATGAGAAATGTTATCAAGACTGCCTGTTGACAGGTCGTCTATGACAGAAACCTCTTCTCCCTTCTCTAAAAGCAGGTCACACAAGTTTGACCCAATGAATCCCGCTCCTCCTGTAACAAGGATTTTCATCTATATCACTCACCTGAAAGATTTTTATTTAGGATTGCTTAAAAATTCTCCCTATTAACTCTTAGAAAACTTAAAACTTTTAAGGATAGTAATTTTCTATGCAAAAATAAAAATATTTTGAGATAATAACATGTTATGTTTTAACGCAATAATACCATGGTTTCAATATGTAGATAAGCTAAATCTCCCTCAATTTTTAAACAAAAAAGCCTTAATCAGACAATCCAAGTGCCCTTCGCTTTTGGGTTATTCTTCGGTCAATAAGTTCAGCTGCCTTAAATGGATCAGGTTCAATGCAGAAACAAGCCCCTACGAGATCGTCAAGGCCTTTTAAAGCCAAGTCAACTACAGTCTGTGAGCCTGTTATATTGGGAGGATGGCCAAGATGCGTAAAAATACCTGATGCCACCGCATAGGTTCCTATGGTAGCTGCCTTTTCTGAGTACCATTCAGGGGAAGATGCAGCAAGCGGCAAGTCACTTATTGATACACCGAGCTCATTTGCAAGCAAGGCTGCAAGTTGCAGTATCCTTGCATTGTCTACGCAACTTCCCATGTGCAGTACCGGTGGTATTTGAAGGGCCTGACAGACTGCTTGCAATTTACTTCCTGCCTCTTTTGCAGCCTCTGGGACAAGCAGACCACCTTTGCCTGCTGCAACTGTTACACATCCTGTGACAATGACTAGTATATCCCTTTTTATAAGTTCCCGAGTAAGGTTTAGATTGCAATAATCGTGTTGGTACTTTGGATTGTTGCAACCTACTATGCCAACGGCTCCACGTATGTTACCAGCCTTTATGGCTTCAATGAGCGGAGTCAGTGAGCCTCCAAGCAGATCCAGTATGGCCTCTACCGAAAAGCCTGTCATAAGCTCCACTGGTGAAGATGGAATCTCAACGCGCTCCTGATTGCGAAGTGGATAACGCTCAATGGCCATGCGCACCACCTTTTTGGCTTGTTCTAAGCCGTTTGCCATGTCAAAACGGACGTGTTCTGCACCTGTGAAGCGCGCCTTGTCTGCTGTAGTAACCATTTTTGTATGATAGCATTTTCCAACCTGTACAAGGCTTGGCATGATACACTGATAATCAACTATGATGAGTTCAACGGCTCCTGTAACAATGGCCAGCTCTGTCATAAGATGATTGCCGGCCATGGGTATGCCTTTTCTCATCATCAGTTCGTTTCCAGTGCAGCAAAGTCCTGCCAGGTTGATACCAGATGCCCCCTTTTCCTTGGCGAGGGCGACAAGATCGGGATCTTGAACTGCTTCAAGAATCTTCTCAGAGACTATGGGATTGTGACCATGAACCAGGATATTGACTTGATCTTTCTTTAGGACGCCAAGGTTTACCTTTGAAGTACGTGGCTTAGGAGTGCCAAAAAGTATATCTGAAAGTTCTGTGGCAATCATGGAACCGGCCCAACCATCGGCAAGACACATCCTCAGCCCGTGAAGAAGGGTGTTTGGAGCATCGTTGTCGCAACCCATGTGTGTTCTATGCATCATTTCTGTGATTTCTCTGTCAACACCCCTTGGCACTATGCCAAGTTCCTGCCACTTTTTCCTTTGCACCTCAGGTACTCTCTTTACAAACGCTACTTCATGGCGTCTGCTGCCAAAACTTTCGAGGAATTCTTCACTAAGATCCCGCGCTATGTCCATAAGGTCCCTGCCATCTGTTTTTATCCCAAGTTCTTGGGCAATGCGGACCATCTTTTCGCTATCGGAAATCACATAATCTTGGGTGTGTCCATATGCCACAGCATGAAATGCCTCGATGCAATCGCGTCCATGATCTGAATGACCAGCTGCCCCACCTGCCAGGAATCTGCCAAAATTTCTGGCTACAATCACGTCTGCATCTGCACCGCAAACTCCTAGTGGAGACTTTTTAGAGATCCTGCATGGCCCCATGGTGCAAATGCGGCAGCACACGCCAGAGTCACCAAATTTGCAATGGGGCCTTTGTTGCAAAAGCCTGTCCCATGCGGTTTCGATGCCTTCCCGCTCTGCCTTTTCGAGCATCTTTTGTGCATCGTCCCATACGCTCAGGGCTTTGATGTCCTTTTTCGTTTCAGCCATGGCTATGCTCTCCTTTTTATTAATGGTGGACTCTCTTTTTAAACGAATATGCTTTAGATGCCTAGCCAAGCAAGGGATTTGCCACTATTTCCTCTTTTAGCATACAGCAGGCTATCTTGTATACCGGGTTCCCATTGGAATCATAGGTCAGATTACCTGGATGTAGGAGCTTATTCATTACGCAACCTTCTGGAATTTTCAGGGTAAAAAGCTCCATCTCTGTAAGCGGAGGCCGCCTTACAAGCTCGTCCTCTTTTATCTCAAAGGCATGAAGGGGATAATCCTCACATAGAGGACAGGTATAAACCCTGCCATTTGGAAAAACAAAATAATTTTCGGCAACTACTCCTGCACATTCAAACTTGGCATCGTTTTCTAAAAAGACCGTTGGATAGTGGCAGATAAGTCCAAGTTTTGCTGCATTTTCTGCTGTCTTTGGAACTATCGATTCCCAGACCTGCTTTGTCAGTTGGAGGCTTTGTCCTTCACCCTTTGCAGGCTTTCCCCGTATGCCTATTACTTGGATAAAAAATCGACTAACACCAAGGTCCTTCAAAAGTGATGGCATATTGGGCAAATCGTGAATGTTTTTAGAACTTGCAGTAAATATAGAACTAACACTGAATCCAAGTTCCACGGCCCTACGTATCCCGCTGGTGCAGGTCTCAAAAGACCCTTCTCCTCTAATGGGATCATTTATGTTAGGGGTTGAACCGTCAAGACTAAAGCTAAAGTAATCTACTTCGTCTGGAGTGACCTTCTCCAGGATGTCGTGGAACAAATATCCGTTTGTATCCACTGTTATAGAGGCATAACCAAGCCTTTTTGCCTCTTTTATGCCCTGGGCCAGGGCAGGGTTTAAAGTTGGTTCTCCACCCAGGAAAATAACGTTGGTATCTTCAACTGCCTTTATGGCCTTTGACCCATGCGACCTGGAGAAGAGGGCAAGCCATTTTTTTATGGTATCTTCATCGAGTGTAGTGGTGCCATGTTGCTGGGGATTGATGTAACAATGGGCACATTTTAGGTTACAGGCAGTTAAGATGTGAAAGAATAGATTTCTGGAGTTTGGACGAAACTGGACCGTCCGCCTCGTTATCTTGTGTGGTGTAGTTACATTCATAATCAAGCTTCTTTCAAGGTGTATTGTTCAAGGGCCGTCCCCTTGAGATATTGATTGTTGTCCCTGGCAAAAAACGTCTTGAATAACTTAAGACTTTCCTCTCTTAGGATACCTGGCAAAATTGTTACGCCACCCCTATACATGGAGTATTGGGCTACGTTGTTTCCCTTTATGGAAAGAGGTCTTTCAAGGTGGATTCCACAAGCGCCGCCCATAACGTCTTCATAGGCAAAGACTATTTGTTTTATGCCACTAATCAAAATGGCGCCTGTACACATCAGACACGGCTCAAGAGTAGAATAAATCGTCAGCTCTCGTCCAGGCTTACCCTTTTTCACCCAGTCTCTAATTGCCAGGATCTCAGCATGATCCAGTTCGTTTTGAGCTTTTCCCTTGCTGTTGACCCTTCCACCTCTGCCAACTACTTTATCATCACCCACAAGTACACAGCCTACAGGAAATTCGCCTGCATCCAGTGCTTTTTGGGCAATTTTCAGGGCCTCTCGCATCCATTTTTCATGGCGTGTAACTGAATGTTCATCCATTTTTGGCAAGCCAGACCTTTAAATATTCCTCTAATAAGAAGGCATTTTCTGTCTCTTTCTGCATGGCAGCTTGAACCCTATGAATACTTTGGCTATCTAAGGCATCGTAAAGCCTTTTGCAAATAAAGTTTACGCATATCACATGCCTAGCTGTAATAAGGCAACCTTTCTCACCTAGAAACCAGCAACCGGTTGGATCCCACGGTTGCGAAGGCAACTCAACTCCCATAAGAAGATTTATTAGCAGGTTTACTACATCGAACTTGTTTTCGATTCCACTGCCGCAACAGCTCCCTCCATCTTGAAGGGCGCAGCTAGTGCATTCCTTTACGACTCCTGTATCTGCCATCACCTGCCAATTTTCTTCAATACTTTGCCTGTATTTCTCTAACAGGGCGCAGATGGTCTTGTCCTGTAACAGATGATGAGAATATTCAGAATAGATACGTTTGGCCCATTTGATCTTTTTTTCTATTGGATGGTCAGGGCCTAATGGTATCTTATCAAAGTCTTTTTTCATATTTTTAGCTATTAATAATGTTGCGTTTGCAGTCAGCCTGCACTATCCATAGGGATTGCAGCCGCTACAATTGGAGAATATCATATAAAGAGCGTGTGACAAATTGAAATTTGGGACGGAGAAGAGGTTGTGAGTAAAAAATCATTGTATGCCCAAGCAGGGGTAGATATAGACAAGGCCAATCGCCTTGTGACTTCCATCAAGGATGTGGTTTCTTCTACATATACCAAGGGAGTTATCACAGAGATAGGGGGATTTGCCGGTCTTTTTGCCCTTGACCACGACAAATACAAGAATCCAGTGCTTGTTTCAGCAACAGATGGGGTTGGAACAAAGGTGAAGATAGCCTTCATGACAAAAGTTCATGATACAGTTGGCATTGATCTTGTTGCCATGTGTGTAAATGACATAGTGGTCACAGGGGCAGCTCCATTATTCTTTTTGGATTATTTTGCCACAGGGAAACTGGAGGAAGACGTGGCAAGGGATGTGATCAAGGGGATCGCCCAAGGCTGTAAACAGGCAGGATGTGCGCTCATTGGCGGGGAGACAGCGGAAATGCCTGGAATGTATAGTGAAAATGAGTATGACCTTGCAGGCTTTTCCGTGGGCGTGGTGGATAGGGACAAGATTATAGATGGCTCAGAAATAGGTGTTGGCCATGAAATCATAGGTCTTGCCTCATCCGGACTGCACAGTAACGGTTTTTCTCTTGTGAGAAAGTTATTCTTTGAAGACCTTGGTCTTAAAGTGGATGATACCATTGAAGAGCTTTCTGGAGAAAGCGTTGGTCAGATCCTGCTTACACCCACAAGGATATATGTCAAGACGATATTGAATCTTCTAAAGAGTTTCAGGGTCCATGGTATTGTCCATATAACAGGTGGCGGATTTCAGGACAATATCCCAAGGGTTCTTCCAGATACCTGCAAGGCTGTGATAAACCTTGGCAGTTGGGACGTTCCTGACATCTTTAAGTTTCTTCAGAAAAAGGGCCAAATCGACCAGGATGAAATGCTTAGAACATTTAACTGTGGAATAGGCATGATCCTCATAGTGCCTCCTTCAGAGACTCAGGAAGTATTACTTCAATTAAAGGCCTTGGAGGAGAAACCTTTTTTGATCGGTTCCATTAAAGAGCGTTCAGAAGATGAGCCCTCGGTTGTATTTACTGGAGAGGATATCTTTTGATTGTTGTAAGCGGTTGTCTGCTTGGTGTCTGCTGCAGATATGACGGGCTTTCAAAACCAGAGAATGAGATAATCAAACTCGCAAGACTCAGACATCTGCTTCCAGTTTGTCCGGAACAGCTTGGGGGGTTGCCAACTCCGCGTCCGCCTGCATTTATCTCAGGAGGTGACGGATTTGACGTATTGGAAGGAAAGGCAAGGGTTCTGACAGTGGAAGAAGCAAAGGATGTCACCAGCTACTTTCTCCGAGGTGCAATGGAATGTAAAAGGATTGTAGAGATATTTGGAGTGAAAAGAGCTATCCTTAAAAGCCGCAGTCCGTCTTGTGGTGTAATTCTACAGACAGGTGTAGCGGCTGCGGCCTTAATATTATCGGGTGTGCAGGTGTCAGAGGCAGGTTAAGTCCCAGCCTTGGCCATGACCCTTTCCTTGAGATCCTTTCCAACCTTGAAAAAAGGCAATTTTTTTGGCTTTACCTTGATTTTTTCGCCGGTTTTGGGATTTCGGCCAACATAGGATTTGTATTCCCTAATTGAAAAGGATCCAAATCCCCTTATCTCTATGCCCTCGCCCTTTACTAGGGCCTCGGTCATGTCATCGAAGATAGAATTAACTATAAACTCACTAAGCTGTCTATGGATGTTAAGTCTATCAGCCAATGCATCAATGAGATCAGATTTGTTCACAAGCCCCCCTCCAGGAGAATATTTTTTATAAAATTCTTTAATTACGAGCTGTTGCTATTAAATACAAGTATGTTTATATCTGTCAATAATAAATTTTCACAAGCACCATTTGAAAGGGCTAGAAAGGTAGAAAGAATGTTCAAAAGGCTTAAAGAGAGAATATCACGATCCAGGAATGGATTCATCAAACAGTTGGATGAGCTTTTTCTTGGCAAAAAGGAGATAAGTCCTGAGCTTCTTGAAGAGATAGAAGAGATCCTTGTAATGGCCGATATGGGCATTGGAACCGTTCAGGAGGTAATCGACAAACTTCAGCAGGAAGTGGATAGAGGAGAGATCGCTGACCCAGAGGCCCTTAGAAACAGACTAAAGGAACAAATCAAGGCCATTTTCAAGCAGGAAACCAACAAAGAGACAAAGCAAGGCCCTGAGCCAAAGCCTTTTGTGATTTTGGTGGTTGGGGTCAATGGTGTTGGAAAGACTACCACCATTGCCAAACTTGCCCATCTTTACAAACAAGAAGGAAAGGATGTGGTGCTGGTGGCGGCTGATACATTTAGGGCTGCTGCAGTTGAGCAGTTGGAGAAGTGGGGGCAGAAACTTGGGGTTCCTGTTATAAGCCAGAGGGCTGGAGCAGATCCATCTGCAGTGGCCTTTGACGGATTGGAAGCTGCAAAGGCCAAAGGTGCAGACGTTGCCATTGTGGATACGGCTGGAAGGCTTCATACCCAAGTCAATCTAATGAAGGAGCTTCAAAAGATAAGAAGGGTTATGGGGAAAAAGGTGGAAGGCGCTCCACATGAAACCCTGCTTGTTTTGGATGCGACCACTGGCCAGAATGCCTTAAGCCAGGCAAAGACCTTCTGTGAGGCAACGGACGTTACTGGAATCGTGCTGACAAAACTAGATGGCACTGCAAAGGGTGGAATCGTTGCTAGTATAGCAAACGAAATGAATATTCCAGTGAAATATATTGGAATTGGTGAGAAAATGGATGATCTGAGGCCCTTTGACCCTGATCAGTTTGTTGATGCCTTGTTCGAAAGGCATTGATAACAGGGGTGTAAAGAAGAAGTAGCCTCAAACATGTGCACGTGTTATGCGAAGCGCCCTGCCTGTAGCAATTGCTGTGAAAAACCAGTAGAGAGATGCAGAGTCGTGGCGAAAGGCGTCTGTAAAGAGGTTTGTGACCCAATATATAAAAATAAAGACTAGGGCAACGCGCAGAAACTGCTTCTCATCGAAAGAGGCCAATTTAATGGCCTTCCATAGCATAACACACTGCAGTGTTATTATTGCTAAAAGTGCCGCAGCTCCTTGCAATCCCAAGTAAAATGCCTGATTTATAAAGGTGTTGTGGCCATGCTGAAGGCCTGCCCGTTCTATAAGGGGTTTCCAATATTCCTTAATGAGTTTTTTGCCTATCCCTCGGGGCATAAACGGTTGGTAGGCTATCTCTTTTAGAAACTCTTTATAGGTTGAGATCCTTAGTGGAATGGAGCCGCCAAGGTTCTTGGCCTTATCTATTTGTCCCTGTGAAATTAGTCTCCAGTCTTCCCTTACAAAGTGTTTCCCTCTGTCTGAAACGATTACGCCTACAGTAATGGATGCCAACAGTAGCAGGCCAACGATGATGTTGGTCCCAACTCTTTGTTTTTGGACAATTTTTTGAGAAAAGATCAGACCTAATAGACAGGCCAAAAGAGCCCCTCTCCTTGTGGTTGTTAAAAGTGTGAGGAAGTTAATGGATAAAAAGAATAGATTTAATAGTATATTTTTAAAAGGTAGTACGCTCCAAAATGCTATCATAAGCGCTAAGTAGAGGCTTGTATGATGAATACCGTGAAAAAGCTCACATGTTCTTCCAAATTCAAAAATTATATCGGTCCTGGTTGAAATGAATCTTTCTATCAGTTCTTTATCTCCCATGAAAAAAGAGCCTGGCATCAGATACCATATGGCCATGGAACCAAGATAGAAGACAAGAAATATTGAATTCGACCACAAAAGGACAGATTTCCATTTCAGGGGCAGTTCCTTAGTGGATGCCCCCAGGACATATAAGGCTGTAAAGAGGAGGCTGTTCAAAAAAAACTCACTGAAATAGACCCGCAGTGAATACAAGGGTTCCGGACTAAAAAAGATGGATATGATTGCAAAGATGTTCCAAAGAAGTAATGCTTTAAAGACGTAAGTTGAAAAGCATGTCTTTAGAGACACCACTCCCATGCCGTGCTGACGCAGTATGAGAAAAGAAAAGACAATAGCAGAAAGAGACAGCAGATATCTAGCTGTTGGTCCTATGCCAAATGGCATCAAGGTTATAAAGAAGATGGCAAATATATTGAACAGTTTCTCAATAGAAAGAAGGTTGCGGCTCATCATTATGCCCTTAACTAATTTTTCAAGCCCGATTTAGGGTCTAAAGTGTCATTTGCCAGCACCTTTAGGGCAATATTGTAAAGTCCTTTTCCAGTAGGTTTCCTTCTATCTGCCTCAACTTCATATTTTATCTTTAGATATGATATTAGCCGGCCAAGTTTTTCTTTATCCGTATCGTGTGTCATAGCCTGCCACATGGCATCGTGCAGGGCTTCAATCTTATCTGGCTGGTAGACCAGCCCTTTAAGGCCATAAAAGATCGGGCCAAGAGTGACTACAGGTTTATCAATTTGAAGGGCTTCAAAGCCTGCAAGCGAATTGAATGTAACTATTAAAGATGCCTTTTTTAAAAGTTCGTTCATATCATACTTTCTAAGTAGGATTGTTCCAGGAAAGTCTTTTGTGAAATTTTCCTTTATCACAAATGGTCTGAAGGGATGCTCTTTCAGCACCACCTGAAAATTTGTCTTCATACGTTTATTGAGCCT
>JAMOUE010000111.1 GCA_027068235.1 Deltaproteobacteria bacterium
CTGCCAAGATAGACCAAGAGACGACGCTGGCTGCCAGTGCGGGTGTTAAGCTCGGAAAGGCGCTCCCCAATCTGCTTGACCAAAAGACGCGTTGGCACAAGGATAAGGACTTTCCCCTTGAACTGAAGGGCTGCCAGGAGACCAAAGGTGGTCTTTCCTGTGCCTGTAGGAGCTACAATGGCAAAAGACTCACGAAAAGTGAGCCTTTTTATCCAGGTTTCCTGAAGAGTTGATGGGGAATAACCCAGGGCCCTATTAAAAAGGTTGCGAAAAAACGTTAATTTTTCCTGAGCATCACAAAAGGGGCGGAAAAGATTTAAGGTTTCTAGCTCACTAAGGGCCTGGCAAATTGCTTTATCCCCTGGGGGCTGGGGCAGACATTTTGTGCACATAAGCCCCTTTGCCAATCTTTCATCACTGATGGTTCCCCCACAGTTTGGACACGCCCGCGATAGCCAAAAAAGCATAGCAACCTCCTAGCCTTTTCTAGCATACCTGGGCCAGCTGGAACAGCAGATTCTTCTTGAATTTTCCCCCCTTCTTTTTCCATGTTTAAACATAAGGTGCATCAGTATTGTGGCGTAGCTAAAGGGTATTTATATCAAGTAGTTATGTGGTGAGCCTTAATATATTTGAGCCTATCAACCGATGTGCCGAAAAGAGCACTGAGTAATAAGTCAATATTTATGAAAAGATAAAGGGGTGAGGAAATGGCACCTCGTTTGCTCATTAAACAAATAAGATGCAATAACCGTTGTTATTATGACGGCAAAATGCTAGGAGGTTGAAATGAATAATAAATTGATTGCAGGTTCCGTGGCAGGTATGTTGCTGTTGGGAACAGCCTGTTTAATGCTATCATTCTTTATAGTTGCACTTTATAGTACAACAACATATGCGCTTTCCGTCGATGTAGCCGAGCTCTACGGAACTGCAACAGCCAATCGTTATTATAAAGACTATACCGCACCAGATTTCGCCATTGACGGGCAGAGGGATACTGGCTGGATTTCTGGTGGTCATGCCAGCACAAATAATCCCGACTGGTTAACAATTGATCTTGGATCATTATATCTTGTAAATTCCATTGATCTTTTATGGTTCGAGCCAAATGGGCGATACGCAAACTATACTGTTAATTACAACTTATATTATGGTTTAGATAATACTGATTGGGTTTTTGTAGGATCAGGTATCTTTGTAGATGAAACACCTCAAATAACTGATCATTTTGATTTTGCTCCTTCAGGGCAAAGTATGCGCTATGTAAAATATGAGGTAACAGGAGGTAGTCACTGGTCAAGTATTGCTGAAATTAATGTTTGGGCAGACGATAGGTCTTCATCATCCTCTGTTCCAGAACCTGCCAGTATGTTGCTGCTCGGCTTTGGATTGCTTGGCTTGGGAAGCATGAAAAGAATAAAAAAAAGAGGAAAAAGTAGCGGTAGCTTGTTACGTCCTGCAGGGTCAAAGACAAAAGGGTCCTGAAATTCATTTTCAATAAGGCACAGTTCATAAGGAAATGCCGCAATCATCAACCATTCTCAATTATAGCGAATTTTCAAGTCCAAAATGGAATGCAGTTTAAAAATATGTGAAAATAGTCTAATAAGCTTCCAGAAAAAAATTGTTTCAAAGAGAAAAGGACCGTAACAAATGGCAGCGTTTGGTTTACGGTCCTTTTGGCAGGTGCAATTTTATAAAGGCACTTATTACGCTATCTCTACTCCTTCATCCAGGCCGTCTGTTTCACCAAGAATCCATTCAATTTCCACTTCTAGGCTTCTTTTGGTCTTCCCCTTTTTTTCTTCTTCCTCAACCTTAACTTCAAAGATGAGGTTTTTAGGCAGGGTTAAGGTCAGCTCCTTGGCCCCTGATCTCAGGGTTACGTTGCCAGATTCTATCTTGTCTGCAAGTGCCCTAAGAAAGTTAGCCACTTCAGAAGCATTCTTTCTTTCCTCTGTTTCAAACAATATGATTTCACGTCCCACGATATACACCTCCTTTAGAAATTTTTTCTTTCCCTTTTTTCTTCTGGCCTTTATGGCCTTTTTGCATGTGAGCAGGCACTCTATGGCCACCTCGCAAATTCCAGGAATGCGCCTATTGCCAAGTTCCCAGTCCTGATATGTGCGATATGGAGTGCCCAGTATCTCACTCATCTCTTTCATGTTAAAGCCAAGTTTTTGCCTTATCTTTTTTAGGTCCTTGTCTTTCATTGGTGCTCATGTCTGACGGGGATTGTTTTTCTGTTATGAATATACGCATTGCGTATGGCAAAGTCAAGCCTTTTGGTAAGACATAACGAGGTTTGAGAAACAAAAGATTTTCTGTTGTTAGTTGTTTTTGGGGAGAATCCTTTGAAATATTAGCCTGATACCTGGAACTGTTGGGGGCGAAGAAGTCGGCTTTTTTCGGAGATTCTTTCAGGGTGCAGCAGTATGGCTGTAGGGTGAAATGACTTTTCAAACCGGAATCTTACCCTAACAGCTTCTAAGGTTTACTCCGCTGAACCGCTCCAAAGCCGCTCGCATACGCTCGCTAAATGGAGGTTTCGGCCGCTCCGCTTCGCCTAAGAATCTGTAACGGGCTCGTTCCAATGGTTTAGAAAAGCCCTCTCACCCTTACTGCCACCTGCGCCCGGCCTGACGAAATGTGGGACAGTTAAAGTTTGCTAAGCAAAAATAAAAGGCCGCCGGATTTGATTCAGGCGGCCCTGTTCTGAAAGATAAAAGGCTTCTTATTGTTCCAATGTTTTAATGAAAGCGTCAGCCTCTTGAATGGCCCGTTCCATGTCTTTTACAAGCGAAGAAACGTCCAACTGAATCTTGTTAAGCTCGCCTTTTAGTGAAGAGATTGCCCGGGCATTCAGATTATGTTTGAGAAACAGGACTTCGTCGCGCAGAGGCACGAGAACAGGGTCGATCTTTGCTTCTGCCCTCTTCATTGCCCTAATAAGTTGGTTGTAACGCCTTCTTGTTTCCCTGAGTTTTTGTTCACTTGCTCGTCTAAGCCTGGGGCTACTGTATTGATTCAGCTCCTGCTCCCATTCATCAAAAAGGGCTTCGGCTACATCCTCTACGGCTGCTATTCTGTCGTGAACCTCTTTGGCCCTGGCCTCAAGGTTTTCCAGCTCATCTTTTAGCTGGTTGT
>JAMOUE010000112.1 GCA_027068235.1 Deltaproteobacteria bacterium
GTTGGCCTTAAGGACCCCGCCATTAAGGGATAGGCAGGGAGATATTCCAGAGCTTGTACGCTATTTCTTACAGGTCTTTGGGAAAAAATATAGTAGGGAAGGGCTTACGGTAACACCAGCCCTGCTTGGGATATTTGAGGAATATCATTGGCCAGGGAATATCAGAGAGCTTGAAAATATTATTGAGCGTCTTGTCATATTTTCTCGTGGACGCATAATCGATGTGGATGATCTTGCCTTGGCAGGCGTACGCATTGGTGAACGCATAGAAAAAAAGGCAGAACCGATTACCAGTTATGGACCTTTGACCCAAAAAGATGGCACTCCTCTTAGTTTGAACGAGATGGAAAAGATTCATGTTCTTTCTGTTCTTGAGCAAACAGGGGGCAATCGTAGCGAGGCTGCCCGTATTCTTGGAATTGACAGAAAGACACTTAGACAGAAGCTTAAAAAATGGGGAGTTCAGTGACCTGTGATATTGGCATTGTCAGTTACGGCTCTTTCCATCTTTTGGAAAAGTGCCTTGAAAGTATTTTTGGGATGGAAAAGCCCCTTCCTGGAAGGGTGATGGTCTTTGAAAATGGCCCAGAGGATGTTCCTTCTTCTATCAAGAGAAATTTTCAGCAGGTACTTTTTCATAAAAATCAGACCAATCTTGGCTTTTCAAAGGCTTGCAATCAGATACTTAAAACCTCAAAGGCAGACTATGTTTGCCTTTTAAATCCCGATACCAGATTGAGGCGTCCTTTTCTTTCAGATGCCGTTGATTGGCTTGAAGAACACAGAGATGTTGCGGTTCTTGGCCCAAAGATAGTGGACCCAGATGGCGCTGTACAAGGTTCAGCCAGAGGCTTTCCTGGGATTGCAACCGCCTTTTTTGGGCGCACCACTTTTCTCACACGCCTGCTTCCGGACAATCCCGTAACCAGAAAAAATATCCAGACTCATGTGTCAGGTTCAGCACCTGTGGAGGTAGATTGGGTTTCTGGTGCGTGTATGGTTGTAAGAATGGCGGCAGTGAATCATGTGGGCTATCTGGATGAGAAATTCTTTATGTATTGGGAGGATTGCGATTGGTGTACAAGGTTTTGGCAAAAAGGTTGGAAGGTTGTTTACCATCCAGGTATTGGGCCAATTGAACACAAGGCAGGTTCAACGAGCCAGAGTGTCAGGCTGAAAAGTCTTTACTGGTTTCATAAGAGCGCTGTGCGTCTTTACTGCAAGTATGACAATAGCCCACTGTCCATTGGTTCTGTTATTGCTGTGGCAGGAGGGGCCATCCGCTTTATGATTTTGTTGCCAAAGGCAGTCTTTTCAAGGAGTTAGCCTCGTTGTCGCCTCTTTTTCTCTTGTAAAATTATAGGTAGCACGAAATAAAAATATTGACTACGTATTGGTGGCAGTATATCATCTTGATGAAATGGCTCAAAGGAGTGTGTTTCATCAATGAAAAATGTGACGTGCACCTCTATCTTTTTTATCCTTCTTTTTCTTCCTCTAAACAGTTGTCTTGCCCATTTCGGAGTTATCTTACCTTCAAAGGCTGTTGTTGAGAAACAAGATGAGGGGCACATTGAATTACAGCTTCAGTTCATGCATCCCTACGAGTACGAATTTATGGATCTAGAAAGGCCAGAAGAATTTGGAGTAGTTATAGACGGTAAGAGGCATGATCTTACAAAGTTTCTCGATTTAAGGATGGTCAATTCACACAAGAGCTGGCATACATCTTTTGATGTTCATATGCCGGGTGATCACATTTTTTACATGGTACCAGCGCCATATTGGGAGCAGGCCGAAGATACATACATACAGCACTTTACCAAGGTTGTGGTTGGAGCCTTTGGTTTAGAGCAAGGTTGGAACAGGCCAGTTGGCCTAAAGGCAGAGATTGTTCCCCTTACCAGACCTTACGGACTTTGGAGTGGAAATCTTTTTTGTGGTCAGGTGTTGTTTGATGGAAAACCAAGGCCTGGTGCCTCTGTAGAGGTGGAGTTTTACAACAGTAAAAAAGAACTCCATGCACCGTCACCTGTCTTTGCTACACAGACCCTGATTACTGATCCAAATGGTAACTTTTGTTATGCGATTCCCAGGGCAGGCTGGTGGGGATTTGCAGGTCTAAGTTCTATTCCTGGTGCCATGAAAAGGGACGGAAGACCGGTGGATCTTGAGATTGGTGCGGTCATCTGGGTTAAGGCCACAGAGGTACGCTGAAGATGCATATTTCAGAAGGTGTTCTAAGTATTCCAGTACTATCTGCTGGAGCCCTCATCACCGTAGCAGGCCTAGCTATTGGCATCAAAAAGGTGAAACCAGCCGATATACCAAAAGTGGCACTTACAACATCAGCTTTTTTCGTAGCAAGCCTTGTGCACATACCCATTGGCCCTTCCAATGCCCATCTGGTCTTAAACGGATTTCTTGGCGTGCTGCTTGGTTGGGCAGCCTTTCCGGCAATATTTATTGGATTGGTTCTTCAGGCAGTGCTATTTCAGTTTGGCGGGTTAACCACCCTTGGAGTCAATAGTGCAAATATAGCGTTGCCTGGCATCTTTTTTGGTTTATTGGCAAGAAGGTTTATAACCTTAAAAAGGCCAAACCTTTCAGCATTAATTGCTGGTCTTGCAGGAGGTCTAAGCGTCATGGGTTCTGGTCTCATGGTAGCCCTCAGCCTTTCCCTTTCTGGTGATTCCTTTACCTTGGTATCAAGGCTTATATTCAGCGCCCATATTCCCATTGCTGTGGTAGAGGGTATTATCACCGGTTTTGTTACAAGATTTCTCCTTAGAGTGAGACCTGAAATTGTGGGCTGCAACCTTAGTGGCTTCCAAATGAAGGCTTATGGAAATGCCGCGCTTCTTCTACTCATAACTACCTTTTCCATATCTCTTTTGGCCCCTCCAATTGTTGAGGCACATAGGGTGAGTGTATTTGCTTGGTATGATGGCAAAGTAGTGGTGGGAAAGGCCTACTATGCAAATGGAAAGCCTGCAAAACATGCAAAGATACTTGTCCACAAAGAAGAACAGCCCTCTCATATACTTACTGTAGAGAGCGATGAGTTCGGTCGCTTTTCCTTTACGCCTTCATCCCATGGTGAATATGTAATAGAACTTGTGGCAGGGCTTGGTCACAAGGCAACCACTGTTGTTAAGGTAGGAAAGGTTAAAAAGGGCCAGAAGGCCGTCTTGGATGTAAAAGAGCCTCAAAAGGCCGTTGCTCCTACCGGGTCTGTTGGTAACATCTTAGAGATTAACGTCTCTTGCAAAAAGATTGAACAACTGCTTGAAAAGGTTTTGGAAAGGCATCTTGCCCCTGTCAGGGATGAGCTAGAGAAGCTCGAGGTTGCCCAGTCACGAGTCACATTCAAGGATGTTGTCTCAGGTATTGGTTACATAATGGGTATCATGGGATTGTGGGCATATATGAGCTCCAATAGGAAATCATAGGATTCAAACGTGACCTGCGAGCGGCTTGCCAGTGGAAATTCCATCCTTCACCTGGCTGATCCAAGGATAAAGATAGTTCTGGCATCATTTTTATCGGTTGAGGTGGTCTTTTTAAAGACCATGGCTGCTCTAATCCTTGCCCTTATTTGGGCTATATTTATGCTTTATGTGACAGGACTAAAAAAAGACATCCTGCTAAAGAGGTTGTTTTTCGTAAATGTGTTCATTGTAGTGCTTTGGCTGGTAATACCGTGGTCAACACCAGGGGCAACTCTGTTTCAGATTGGTCCAATTGGCATAACAAGGGAAGGGGTTATGCTTTGTAGTGCTATTACACTCAAATGCAACGCAATCGTTATGTTCAATATGGCCCTTCTTTCAACCTCAACGATCTTTGCCCTTGCCCATGCCCTTGATCATCTGAAGGTACCTTCTATTCTTGTCCAGCTCTTTTTCTTTTCGTGGCGTTATCTTCATGTCCTAGAGGAGGAGTATATTAAGATCAAAAGGGCAGCCATGCTTAGGGGGTTTAGTCCTGGGACAAATCTATTTACATACAAGACTTATGCAAATATTTTAGGGACCCTTTTTGTACGAAGTTATGACAGAGGGCAGAGGGTTTACTGGGCAATGGTTTGCAGAGGGTTTAATGGCACCTTTTGGCTTTTGTCACATTTCAGGCTAGGTAGCAGAGATCTGATTTTGATGTCAGGAATGCTGATTTTGGGCATTTGTCTGCTTTTTGTTGAATGGAGCACCAATTGGCACTTATAGAACTCAATGAAATTTCCTTCGGATATCCAAATTGTGGCCTGGTTTTGTCTGATCTGAACATGCGTGTCCAAAAGGGAGACAGGATAGCACTCCTTGGTGGAAATGGTGCAGGTAAGACAACCCTTTTTCATATCATTCTTGGACTTATCAGGCCTTTTTCAGGCTCGATCTCCCTTTTGGGAAAAAGATGTATAGAGGAAAACGATTTTCATAAGCCTAGAAAGTTAATCGGTCTTCTTTTTCAAGACCCTGATGATCAGCTATTTTGTCCATCTGTGATTGAAGATGTCTCCTTTGGCCCCCTTAATCTTGGTATGAATCGAGATGATGCCTTAAAGAGATCCAGGAGGTGCCTTGAAAGACTTGGCATAAGACATCTTGAAAAACGGGTTCCTTATGAGCTTTCTGGAGGTGAGAAAAAACTTGTAGCCTTGGCGTCTGTGCTTGCAATGAAGCCACGCATCCTTCTTCTTGATGAGCCAATGGCAGGGCTTGAAAACAGGGCTGTTGATAGGTTCCTTTCTGTTGTTGCTGAAGAAGACCTGGATGCAATGGTAATAATTACGCACCTTCCCAATTTAATAAAGGATCATGTGAATAAGACCCTTGTAATGGAAGATGGAAGCCTCAAGGAGCAGACATCTGTCTGTTAAAAGAAACTACCTGGTCTAGTGTGACGCCTGTGCCTCCAAATATATCAAGGGCACTTCCAATGGTAAGATCAATCCGATTCTTCCCTTTTTCTTTTACAAGAAAGGCATCTTCTATGGATTTAGCTCCTCCTGCATAGGTTGTAGGAATGGGAGAAAAATCTGCAAGCATTTCCACCAAGGTAAGATCCACCCCTTGGCATTTGCCTTCAACATCCACTCCATGTACCAAGAATTCGTCACAGTAATCGGCAAGCCTTTGCAAAGTATCCTTGTTAATCTCTTCCTTGGTGAACCTTTGCCACCTGTCAGTTACAATGAAATATTTTCCATCCTTTTTCCTGCAGCTAAGGTCTAAAACCAGTCTCTTTTTTCCAACAAGTTTTTTTAGGCTTGTGAGTCTGTCTGTGTCTAGCCGCCCTTGATAAAAGACAAAAGAGGTGACTATAACGTGGCTTGCACCTTTGTCCAGCCAGTACAAGGCGTTGTCAAGATTGATTCCACCTCCAATCTGCATACCTCCAGGCCATGCACACAAGGCATCAAGGGCCGCTTCTTCATTTCCAGGGCCAAGCATAATTATATGGCCACCAGTGAGGTTGTGTCTTTTGAATAGGGATGCGTAATAACTAGGAGGCTTAGTCGATACAAAGTTTTCGTGTGGCCCTTTATCCTTACTGTCTGATAGTGTCGAACCAACTATCTGCTTGACCTTTCCCCCGTGTATATCTATGCATGGTCTAATCTTCATTTTTGAGCCTTTCATTCAGGTGGTTGTGGTCTTTTCCAAGGTAAAAGTTTAGCCAGGATGACTGGTTGTCAAGTGCCCAATTACGTGGTGGTTTTATGTCACTATCTTTAAAAAGTATGTCCAAATCCCACGACGCCCTGTGAAATAGGCGGACATAAAGACACCTTTTTTCACCAGGCCATACCTCGCACCAGCCTTTGTTGCTGCCACCGCATGGCCCATTTAGGAGTTTCTTTGCACATTGCGATTGGGGACACAAAAACTCCATTTCTCCAAGATAGCAGTCACCACACCTTTGACACTGATAAATGAGTTCTTTAAAGAAATATTCAAAGGAGCACAACCACGAAGTACATCCCTTTTTATGGCATGCTTCCACTGCGGCTTTGGCCAACTTGAACAATCCCTTTCCAGGCTCAAAGAACAATGCATGAATAAACTTACCAATAAGATAACCAGGGCTAAATGATGGCGTCCTGGCTTGTTTTTTGCCTTCAACAAGCCTGGTTGTATTCAGGCCTGTTTTTGCATCCTTTTCAAAAAGAAAGGAGTTCCACTCCTCTGGAAAAAGAAATTCTTGGACATAATCTTGCCAGTTGCCTGCATATTCTCGTGCCATTTCCATGACCTGATGAATATGAGAATACTCTAGAGCAGGCCCACTTAGATGAACTCCATTGTATCTAAGGCCATAGAGAATAGAGATCAGTTTGGCAGCCATTTCCAGGCGTAGATCAAGGGAACGATTTTTAGGCCAATCTTCCATCTGTCTTAACAGCCTGCCTGGAATGGTACAGCCTGGGATAACGTTTTTATAGATGATTCTGGCAAGTTTTGTATCAGGAATAAGTACTGTTCCAAGTATTGGGATTGACATGCCCATCTTATGCAAAATAAATTTTAATTCCTGATACTTACGAACATCATAGCCCATCTGGGTGATTACAAATTGTGCCCCTGCGCGAATCTTTTTTCTAAGCTTTAGATACTGTAATATCTGTTCGGGAAAGGTCCTTTTAAAAGGCGATACAACGCATCCAGCATAAAAATCCATTTGAGGAAGCCTAACACCACCACCAGGAGCCTTTTTATGTACTACAAGCCCCTGTTTCATCTCCTGAATCATAGATAAAACTAAGACAGAATCCAGATCAAAGACAGGTTTTGCCCTCCCCATGTATCCATAGCGCGGATTGTCTCCAGTAAGGACAAGGAGTGTATTCAGGCCGGCTCTGTCAAGTTCAAATAATTCCGATTCTATAAGGTTTCTATTTTTGTCTTTGCAAGAAAAATGGATTACTGGTGCCATCCCAAGAGATTTTATCTCAGCGCCCAATGCCTGAGGGGTCAAGGCAGGGTGTCCACCAGCATTGTCTGTAATGGACAAGGCGCATATCCGTTTGGCAGCAGCGGCTTCCTGGGCAAACCTAATGATATCGTCGATGGCCTTGCCCTTTGACGCCCGGGCTGGAACCAGTTCAAAGGTGAAGACGAACTTATCGAAATTCGCCTTGTCTTCGCTGCTTTCAGCCAAAATGCACTTTCTTAAGGCATCTCTAAGCATTTATCTCCTTTTTTGTTTAGGAAGGCTTTTGTCGTAGACGTCTCTTATCCCCGATTCTGATGGTGACCTTTTGAGAGTCGAGATATTCAAGGAGAGGAATCATAAATTTTCTTGAAAGACCTCCGCAAAGATTTCTGAAGTCAGGGACTGACATCTCCTGGTTCTTTTTTAGGTAATCAACCACCCGCCTTTTTATCTCATCTAAGGTATCAGGGTGATAAAATATCCCATCTTTGACCTTTACCAGCTTTCCTTCTCTCACGAGAAGTTGGAAAAACTGTTTTGCCTCTTCATGATCCCTCTGATCATCCACTGCCTTTTTTACTGCCTCTTCTATAGAAGGAGGAGTAAAGCCAGCTTTCTTAAAGATGGCTTCAATGTTTGCCTTGATCTTTTCCTCCTCTCCATCCAGCCTTACCCGGTGAGTCGAAAGTCTTACACTGTCTTTGTCCGTTGTGATGGTCCCTTGTTTGGAGAGGCTGTCGAGAAGTCTGTTGAAAAGTTTTTGAACCGGTGCTTTGGTTCCTGATTCGCGGCTTGATAGTGCGTGTGAAGAGGTTGGAAATAACTTTGATTTTAGTTCCTCCTTGGGCATGGCCTCTACAAGTGGATTGGCCTTATGATATTCCTGCAAAATGGCCACAACCTTGTCCATTAGGTTGTTGAATACATCCATGGAGATGAATCTGTCTTCGGCATCGAATTTGATGATCTTTCTTGCACTCAAAAGAGAGTCCATGAGTTTTGTCAGGGTTTTGCCAAAAAATCCTGTACGAATACCAATCTCAGCCTTTGAAAGGCCGCGGTACCCAGAGTTTCTTAGATGTATTTCAATTATTTCTTGAGGCTCGGCCTTGGCAAGGAGTTTTAGTTCCTGCCACATCCATTCCTTGTAGCGTTTCCTCTTTCTTGGAACAGGATTGAGAATTCGTCCACCACCAATGGTCCTTATGGGAGAATAGGATCTGATTACATATCTGTCACCAGGAAGGACTGCAACAGGTTCCTCAAGCTTGATCTGGCAAAAGGTCTTTGAGCCGGGCTGTATCTCATCTTCATGTAAAAGGATTCTGCCCATTACCTCGGCTGTACCAACGTGAAATCGTACTGGTGCCCTGTGTTTCAAGGGCTTATGGGCGCTTTTGAGATAGTAAAATTCTATATCTAGTAAGAAGCTTGGTTGCAGGGAAGAGGGTAGGGCAACCACCATGCCTCTTTGCACTGTTTCTTTTGATACCCCTTGCAGATTAAGGGCTGTTCTGAGGCCTGGCATTGTCTTGTCGCTTTCCTTGCCGTGGATTTGAATGGTTCTAATACGGCTTTGGTGTCCTGGTGGATAGATTGTTACCTCATCTCCCACTGAAGCGCTTCCAGAGATGACAGTGCCTGTTACAACGGTTCCAAAGCCTTTCATTACAAAGCTCCTGTCAACAGGAAGCCTGAAAGGGCCTTTTATTGTCCTGCCAGGAATACTGGCAACCATCTTGTCCAGTTCATTTAGTAATTCATCCAGTCCTTGGCCTGTAACTGCAGATACAGGTATTATGGGGCTGGATTCCAGAAAGGTACCTTTAAGGAACTCTTGTACGTCTTCCTTTACAAGTTCGAGCCACTCTTCATCCACCATGTCTGCCTTGGTAAGCACAACAAGACCATGATTGACTCCAAGAAGTTGACAGATTTCAAGGTGTTCTTTGGTTTGAGGCATAACACCTTCATCTGCAGCAATGACTAATGCCACAAGGTCAACTCCTGCAACACCGGCGACCATGTTCTTCACGAATTTTTCATGGCCAGGTACATCAACAACCCCCACCGAAATCCCAGATGGAAGTTTGAGTTTTGCAAAGCCAAGTTCAATGGTTATGCCCCTGGCCTTCTCTTCTTTAAGCCTGTCGGTATCTGTGCCAGTAAGTGCCTTTACAAGGGTTGTCTTACCGTGGTCGATGTGGCCAGCTGTACCTATTATGACAGTCTTGGTATCCAATTTTAGCTCACCTTGGCCCCAGGTTCTGTGTCTGATGAGACCTCTAAGAGGTGTAAACCTGATTCATCCTTGGCAACAAGGAGCATTCCTTGTGAGGTCACACCCCGAAGTTTTACCGGTTTAAGGTTTGCAACGATTACAACCTTTTTCCCAACAAGGAGATCAGGAGAGAAATGCTCTGCAATGCCTGCAACTATTGTCCTTTCCTCAGGGGCCTTAACGGTGAGTTTTAATAGACGGTCTGCATTAGGGTGTTTTTCTGCCTTAACAATTTCGGCTACCCTGAGGTGAACTTTTTGAAAATCGTCAATGGTAATGAATTCGTCTTTTGAACCTTCTTTTTCAGCCATATCCTTTACCTTGTCTTTTTTGCTCTTTTTCTGCGCCTTTTGTGCATCCTTGGCATCCTTTTTAGATGGACCTATCCTTGGGAAAAGAGGTGGAAGTTTTTCCACCTTGGTTCCATTTCCAAGTCTACCCCATTTGAGTCCCTGGGGGCTAAACTCTGTTTCAGGTTCAAATCCCATGCTTCTAATAATCTTTTCAGCCGCATCTGGCAGTACAGGACTTATCAGAACAGCGCTAAGCCTGAGACTCTCCATAAGGCAGTACATTACATCGTCCAACAGATCAGATTGTGACTCATCCTTGGCAAGTTGCCATGGTGCAGTTGTGTCTATAACCTTGTTGGCCATATTCAAGGCCTTCCATACTTCCTGAAGGGCGTTGTGCATCTGGAAATCTGTCATTAGTTCCTGCCACTTGGGAATCAAGTTGGCAAAATAGTTTCTAAGATCGTCCTGCGGGCCTTTTATGCCCTTTTCATCAGGAACTAATCCCTGCCTGAATTTATGAAGCATGGTGGTAGATCTGCTCAATAGATTTCCAAGATCATTGGCAAGGTCTGCATTTATCCTAGTGACAAAGGACTGATGGCTAAAACTTGCATCAAGTCCAAAGCTCATCTCTCTCATCAGGCAGTAACGGGTTGCATCTGCCCCAAAGTTTTCAACAAGCCACTGGGGCCTTATTATGTTGCCAAGGCTCTTGGACATCTTCTCTTCTTTTATCTTCCAATAGCCATGAACATGTAAGGCCTTGTAAGGTTCAATGCCTATGGCACGAAGCATAGTAGGCCAGTAAATACCGTGAGGCTTAAGGATATCTTTGGCAATTACATGGTTTGCTGCTGGCCAAAACTTTGAAAAGTTCTCTCCATCTGGATAGTCCAGCCCTGTTAGATAGTTTATGAGCGCATCAAACCAGACGTAGGTAACAAAGTTTTCATCAAAAGGAAGGGGTACTCCCCAAGTAAGCCTTGTGACAGGCCTAGAGATGCAAAGGTCATCCAAAGGTTCTTTCAAAAAGGACAGCACCTCGTTTTTATACCTTTCAGGCGTTATAAAGTCAGGATTTGCCTTGATGTGATCAATGAGCCATTGTTGATACTTGCTCATTAAAAAGAAGTAATTTTTCTCTTTTAATTTGGTGGGTTCCACCTTATGGTCAGGGCACTTGCCATCAACAAGTTCCCTTTCAATGAGGAACCTTTCGCATCCAAAACAATAAAGACCTTCATATTCCCTAAATTCGATGTCTCCTTGGTCATAGACCTTCTGCAAGACCATCTGAACGGTTTTTATGTGCTGAGGATCTGTTGTGCGGATAAATCTGTCTGGATGAATGTTCAACAGCGGCCAAGTCTCTGCAAACTTTTGGCTGATTTTATCTGTATATTCCTTGGGAGAAAGCCCCTGCTTATGAGCAGCCTGGACAATCTTGTCTCCGTGCTCATCGGTTCCTGTGAGAAAAAAGGTTTCATCGCCAATTAGCCTATGAAATCGGTTTTGAACATCTGCAACCACAGTTGAATATGCATGGCCTAGATGAGGCTCTGCATTGACATAATATATTGGAGTAGTGACATAGAATCGGCTATTCATCTGATTGGCCCTTGCCTTTCTTATGAGAGTTTTTAGAGCCATGTCTATTTTTGTTGGCCCTCTTCTTTTTGTTTCTTTTCTTGGCTGATTTTGTCTGTTTCTGTCTTTGCTTTTTTACCTGTTTCTTTTGACCCTGGCGTTTTTGCCTCTGATTCTTTTTGGCATTTCGCTGTTTGTCCTTGGCCTTATTGTTTTCTTCATTTTCCAGTGGCTCATCCACATCATCAGAGTCGGAAGGAGGGCCATAGTTTTCGATCTCTTGTGTTTCTTTGCCCTTTTTACCTTCCAGTTCGTCCAAGGTATACTCGATAATCGTACCATCTGGCATGGCAACTGTAACTGCCTGCTTAAATATGTTCTGACGAATGACCTTCCCCTGGCCAGTTGGAGTTTGACACGCCTTGCCAAGTGTTGGCAGGTTTTGTGCCATCTCTTTATAGGTTTGATATTCATAGGTGAGGCAACATAACAGCCTGCCGCAAAGTCCAGAGATCTTACTGGGATTAAGTGGCAGGTTTTGTGCCTTTGCCATCTTTATGGATATAGAGTCAAACGTGTTAAGAAAACTTGCACAACAAAGCTCTCTACCACAGCAACCCATGCCGCCCACAAGCTTGGCTTCGTGCCTGATACCAATCTGCCTCATCTCAACCCGCATACGAAGGTCTTTAACCAAGGCCTTGACCAATTCCCTAAAATCGACCCTGCCGTCTGCAGAGTAGTAAAAGATTATCTTGCTACGATCAAAGAAGCTCTCAACCCTAATAAGCTTCATCTGAAGTCCAAGACGGTCGATGTGCCCCTGGCATATAGACCAGGCCTCCCTCTCAAACTCTATATTTTTGTAGTAGTCTTCTATCTCGCTGGTAGTTGCAAGCCGCTCAACTTTTGGAGGCAAACACCTTTCAGGCAGATCTACCTTTATGGGCTTTGAAATTATCTGCCCAACCTCTTTGCCATTTGGGGTTGGCACTACAACCCATTCCCCTTCTTTAAGGACGAGTTCTCCTGCCTGGAATGTCATGGCAGTGGTGTCAGGCCTTATCCTAACCCTGCAAAGGACGCAACTGACCACATTGTCGTCGGTCTTGCCCTTGTCTTCCTCATCTATTGTCACAAGGGTTGCTCCTTCTGTCCCTTTTTTCTCCATCATTTTGCCTTGTTAATTTCCCTGCGCCCGATTCTGAATTTTGAGCCAAAATATCAAAAGCATCTCCATTATCATTTCTGGCTTTACGTTTCTCTCTAACATGGTTCGTGCAATACGAAGCTTCTGTTCATAGGCAATCAAGGTATCATAATTAACACTTTGAGCCAACCGGCCGAGGAGGTGAGTTATGTCTCTGTTTATAAGGTTGTCAAAAATGGCATGATTTCTAGAATC